>JAISFM010000135.1 GCA_031263605.1 Clostridiales bacterium
CGGCGGAGGAGAAAATCGCGGAGTTGCAGACGGCGAAGGACAACCAAGACGCGGCCGACCCCGTGATAGCGGCAATCGGTAACCTGCCCGCCGTGGGCGCGTTGACGCTGGAAAACAAGACGGCGGTAGAGAGCGCGCGGACGGCGTACGACGGCTTGACGGAAATGCGGAAAGCGTTGGTGGCGAACTATGAAACGCTGACGGCGGCGGAAGCGAAGATCGCGGAGTTGCAAGCGGCGAACGGCAACGATACGGATCCCGACAAGAAAGGCTGCGGCAACGCGGCGGCGGCGTTGGCGGCGGTTTTGGGACTGGCGGCGGTTTTGCTGCTGAAAAAGAAAAGCATTTGACGGTAACTTGCGATTGGCGGATTTCGGTTGGACTTCGGGCGCGCGCTAAAACAAAAAGACCGAAATTCGCCAATCGCCCATCGTAAATCCTAAATTAATAGGGAGTAGAAAAAATGGTAAAACAAATAATCGTTAAAAAGCGGGCGGTCTGTTTCGCCCTATCGGCGGCGTTGGCTGCGTGCGCGGCGTTCCTCCTGTTCCCGTCCAAAGCGGAAAGGCAAGCCCGCGCCGACAATTCGTGGATAAGCGAATGGACGGCGACGGCGGGGGCGTGGAATGCGTCCGGCGAGGGCGGCGAAACCGTCTGGACGGGCGGCACCTCCGCCGATAGCGCGACATATACCGGGAGTTTATCCGGCGTCAATTCCGTCGAGATGGACGTGCGGTTCAACAAAGCGACCGATCCCGAGGCGAGTTCGCCGTTCAGTTGCGGGCTTTTTGTAAATGCGGGCAGCGAAATCGGCGATTATTATTTTGACTTTATACCCGCCGGCAACGCGTTTCGCTTGCGCTGGTATCCGGCCGCAGGGGGCAGTTCTTATTTGGCGGCCGTTGTCATGCCCGTCCCTTACGCCGCCAATCAGTGGACGCATTGGCAGGTCGTATGGGACGCGGCAAGAATCGCGCTGTTCGTGGACGGCAAGTTCGTTTTGTCCTACAATTTCGGAATCAACGGCATGCACGGGGTGGCCGCCCCCGCGTTTAGCGACGCGGGTTACATAACATTGAATCAGTGGGAGGTGCGCCCGAGCGTAAAGAACCTGTCCGTCGGGACGGCGGAGATTCCGTCCGGCGGGTGGCCGGGCGAATGGACGACGGCGGGCTGGAACGCGTCCGACGAGGGCGGCGAAACCGTTTGGACGGGCAGCAGTTCCGTCCAATTTACGCAATACACCGGAAATTACGCGGGCGTCAATTTCGTTGAAATGGACGTTCGGTTGAACCAAACGTCCATAGACGTGCCGTACGAACACGGATACAATTGCGGCATTCGTGTGGAAACTTCGTCGGGCATCGATTATTATTACAGTTTAATGCCCGGCGGAACGCAGTTTTGTCTGTGGCGCGATACGGCGCACGGCAACAATTTGATGGTTTCCACGGGAACGATGCCTTTTTACACGGCAACCCAATGGGCGCATTGGCAGATCGTTTGGGATAGGTCGAATATCTACCTATTCGTGGATAACGCCTTTATTTTAATGTTCGATTATAAAACGAGAGGAGACAGTATGGATGAAATTTCTTCGGTGCGGTTCAACCAATGGGGTGTGGCCGCGAGCATCAAAAACCTTTCCGTCAAAACGGGTCAGCCCGTCCCCGCGGCGGGCTGGCAGAGGACGGGCTGGACGGAGGCGCAGGAGGGCGGAAAAACCGTATACACCTCCGACGTCAACACGGACTTCAACCTCATGCCGTACATCGGCTCGATGGGCGAGTTCAACTGCGTGGAGTTCGATATGCGCGTGTTCTCGTTCCGTTGGCAGGACGGGAACGTGGGTTTTATCGTTTCCTCGGCGGACGGCGCGGCCGAATATTTCTTTGAATACAACATGGCCGGGCGTTTCCGCCTGCGCCGTATGCCGAAGGGCGGCGGCGAGGAATGGCTCGGTACTGTCGATTACCCGATCGCGCTCAACGCGTGGACGAAAATAAAAATCGTATTCGAAGAGGATTTTCTGGTCCTCTACGCGAACGGCGGCGTAGTCATGGCGATTTTCGATACGCACGGCGACGTTTTCGGCGATGGTTCGTCTTGCCGCGTGAACTCATGGATGGCGTATTCCGACATTGTCGGCCCGACTCTTTCCCACGTCGAAAAAGACTATAAGGAGGCGGGGTATTTGGACTTGGAATTTAACGGCCAAAACGCTGTGGCGGGCTTTGCCGCGACGGGCGGCGAGTTGTTCTATTCGGACGGGCAAATGAGGTTCGATATTTCGGCGGCGGGCGCGCAAATCACGTCGCCGAGAATCAACGCTTTGCGCGGCACGCCGTACAGCATGTTTTTGCCCGTGCGGAACACGTTCGCCGTCCGGCTGAAAAACGAAAGCGGCGCGGACAGGCTGACGTTAGGCTTTATGTCGAGCAAAAACGAATCGTACTCCAAGGCGCGCGAAAAAGAGTTCGCGATCGAGCCGAACAGCGGCTGGAAAACCTATTTTTTCAATCTGTCCGACCTTATAGACGACAGCGCGTACGAGCGCGATTTTAAATACGCGTCCCAATTAACGGGCAGCGAGGGCTATTTGCGTGGTTTCAGGTTCGGTTTCCCCTCTTCGGCGGCCGGCGGCTCGGTTTATATCGACGCTATCACATTCGAGCGCGAGGACAATATTTATCCGTACGCGGGCGAAATAATATCCTGCACGGCCGACGCGGCGGCGAAAACCGTGACCGTGAGGGGAAGGGTCGGCGCGCAGTACACCGGACTGTACGCGACGATTCTCGAATCGTCGGTTATGAATTATAACGAAAGGCTGAACCACTCCGACATAAAGCCCATCGTAAACGCGTCGATACAGATGGACGGTACGTTCACCGCGACGTTCCCGCTTTACGGGAAAGGCAAGGTCAGTTACCTGTCCGCTTATTTTCTCGCATCGGTGAACGGCGTCAAGGTGTCGAAAACCTTTACCGTGGAAAATTACCGCGATTTCGACGACACCGCGCGCTTTACGCTGCCCTTGCGTTCCGTCCGCGCGACCGACGCGCCCTTTAACGCGAAAGGGGACGCCTTTACCGACGACACGAACGCGATACAGATGGCGGTGGACTATATCAGCGCGCAGGGAGGCGGCACGGTGATCCTGCCGGGCGAGCCGTTGAACCCTTACGGGCGGCGGTACGTCGCCACGAATATCCAAATGAAGAGCAACGTGGAATTGCAGATCGAAAAGGGCGCGGTGATTTGGCAGTCCCAGCGGCTGTCCGATTATCAATACGAGGTCGTCCACGGCCACGACATCAACATCGAAAACGCGCCGTGGGCCGCCGCGCCCAACCTGAACCTGCCTCTGATACAAATTTGCAATGTGCAAAACGTCCGCGTTTCCGGCGGCGGCACGGTGCGCATGGCGGACGTCGGGGCCGAGATATTGGACGGCAACAGTTACGCGTGGGAATCCGACATCACGGTGGGGGACGGCAGCGTAGTGTGCGTGAACCCGTTCGGCGCGTACAACTCGAAAGGCGTCGACATTACGGATATAACGATCCTGCGCACGAATTTCTGGCACATGTGGATATGCTTTTGCGAGGACATTTATATCGCGAACGTCGATGAAAAGGAAGCGAACAGCGTCAACGCCGACGGATTTGACCTAAGCCGTTCCAAGAACGCGATCATCAACCGCTGCTTTATGTATTCGAGCGACGATGCGGTGGTACTCAGTACGTTTTACAACGACAACAGGGGCAAGGTCTGGTGGTTTTCCGACCCGGGAGCGGACAACGCGATGGAAAACGTCGTGGTCAAGCACAGCCAATTATACGGCGGCCACGGCATTACCCTGATTCCGTGGGGGTCGGCCGACCCCGACTTTTATAAGGAGGAAATCCGCAATATCGAGGTGTTCGACTGCATTTTGGGCGGCACGAGCACGTCCGTAGGCGGCTGGCCGGATAACCCGTTCTACGGCACGAGCGCGTTCACGTCCTATAACCAGAACGAGCAAAACGACTATTCCCCGATGAAGGATATTTATATCCACGATAACGTGTACCTTCGCTCTTATCAACTGCACGGCGCGTTGATTACGAACCTTATAACCGATATGCCCGACGCGTCCGCGAAAAGCCCCTCCCAATTCCTGCACGGCAGTTTTGATAAAGTGATCCGCAGTACGACGGTAGGCGACGGTTTTCAGGACGAGACGGATTGGGTCGTCGGCCTGTCGAACTGGTCGGTGCGCGCGGGCGAAAACGGCGCGGCCGGCACCGAAATCGTCCGTTCCGATTTGAAGTACAGCGGGTATATCGCGGGGGACGGAAAACTGTTTCAAGGCTTGTACCTTGTTTCCGGCGCGTATGAATTTACAATCAAGGTAAAAGCGGTTTCGGGTGCAAGCGCGGTATTTGCGGCGGACGCCTTGACCGGAAACGTTATCGCGGAAAAAGCGGCGGCGTTAAATTCCGATTTCACCGCGCTGACGCTTAAATTCAATGTGCGCGAGGATACGACGATTCATCTCGGCGTGCGGCACGAAGGAGCCGCGGGCGAAAAGGTTTACCTTGACGACGCTTCCGTCATAAGGACGGGCTTGCCGGGGCCGTATAAGTTCTTTAACGAAAACTTCGCCGCCGTCGTAAGCGCGAATTACGTTTACGAAACGAACCATCATCAATTGCGCTATGAGAACGGCGCGACGATACTGTACATGGATGCGGCGATCGGCGAGTCCGGCACGGAGTTCGGGACGGAATACGCGGCGTTCGACCTGCAAGTCAAGTTCCGCTTCAACGCGTTTACGGGCGCGGACGGCGCGTTCGGCGTGTTCTGGGGCGACAGCGAAATCTATTACCGCCTCTCGGACGGCAAATGGGTTTACGGGGACGGCGATGCAACGGCGGTTTCTGAATCGGCGTTCGCGCTCTCGGCGGGGCAGTGGTACATCGTGTCCCTGCGCGCGTCGGGCGGCGTTTGCGGGGTTTATTTTAACGGCGGCAAGGTCTTGGAATTTAATACGAACACGGGAATGGATCGGGGCTTGAAGATTTTCAGCCGGGGCGTATTGTCCTCTTTGGCGTCGGTGGCCGCCGCCGAAGCGGAAACATTGGACATGACCGTAAAGACCGATTCGGACGTGAGCGGGCAATCGGCCGCAGATCCCGTCACGGCGGCGATCGGCGCGTTGCCGGCAACCGATTCTTTGACGCTTAACGACAAGTCGGCGGTGGAAGCGGCGCGCGCCGCATACGACGGACTTGCGCCCGCCCAAAAATCGCTTGTAGCGAATTACGGCAAGTTGACCGCCGCGGAAGCGAAAATAGCCGAATTGGAAAACGACGGCGGCAGTAGCGGCGGCGACGGTAACGGCGGCAACGGCGGCGGTAACGGCGGTAACGGCGGTAACGGCGGCGATAGCGGCGGTTGCAAGAACGGTTGCGGGCAAAGTTCGGCGGCGGCGGTTATGGGCGTAGTGATGCTCGCGGCGTTCGCGCTCTTGCGTAAGCGCGGCTAAAAAACAATAGACGGTTTTAGATAGTGCCGGCCATAGAATTAACGAGCGTATTATGAAGGATTTTTGATGCGGCGCAAGGCATTTTTTCAAAGCCGTAGCAATGCTGCGGCGAGAAAAAAGAACGATGCGGGGCGCAAGAAGGCTCTTAATACGCCGTTAGCGCCTATTGACTACACTGTCTAATAAAAAACGGCCAAAAAAAGGAGTTAAAAAAATGAAAAAAATGTTAAAAAAGTTCGTCCTGTTGATGATGGCGGTAACGGTTTTGGTTATGAGCGCGCTGACGGCGTGCGTCGTCGGCGGCGACGGCGGCGACGGCGAAAAAACATCGTATGAAAAGCCGGGCATTAGCGGGCCGGAATCCATGGTTCTGACGGAGCGGTACGCGGCTACGGCTACGGACGCTTATACGGTTGCGGGCGACGGCGTGACGGTAACTAAAACAAGCGGCAGCGACAGTATCGCGTGGAACGAAGCGGCGAAAAAACTCGACATAGCGGCCGGCTTGGCGGCGGGGACGTATCCCGTCGTCCTAACGGCGAGCAACGGGAATACGGCCGAGGATAAATCGTTGACCTTCACGCTGACGGTGGATGTTTTAGACCTCACGCTTCCCGGCATTATTGGGCCGACAAGCATGGATCTGGTAGCGGACTACAATTTCACGGTTTCCGAAGAATTTACGGTCACGGGCGACGGCGTGACCGTAACTAAAACCGAAGGCGACGCAAGGATTACATGGGACAACGCGACGAAAAGACTTTTTATTTCCGTCGGATTGATGAAAGGCGTATATTCCGTAACGCTGAAAGCCGGCAACGGCACGGCGGCCGAGGACAAGACGCTGACGTTCACGCTGACTGTGAAATCGTTCAAGGTCGCTTGCGTGGGCGACAGTTTAACCGAGGGCGACGGCTCGACGGATTGGTCGGTCAAAAGTTATCCCGCGCAACTGCAAGTCCTTTTGAACGATGCGTACGTGATAGGGAACTTCGGGGCGTGCGGGTTTATGGCGGCGAAGCCGTATACGAATATGAATTACGCGAGTTACTGGACAAACTACAAATTTGAGGAAAGCCAAAAGTTTCTGCCCGACATCGTTATTATAATGTTGGGGACAAACGACGCCCATACGAGTCATTGGAACAGCCAAGGCGTTTCGGAAAGGTTTGAAAGCGACTACACGGATTTAGTCAACACGTACAAAAATTTAGATTCGAAGCCGCTTGTATTTTGCGCCCTCATATCCGGCGTTGCGCCCTCGGCATGGTCGATAACGGCCGCCAATGAAATAATAGCGCGGGTTTCATCGGAAACGGAAACGGGGCTGATAGACATATACTCGTGGTCATTGGGAAAGGACTCTTATTCCACCGACGGCATTCATTTTAACGACACGGGTTACGGGCTCATGGCCGCCGAATTTAAACGTCTGCTTTTTGACAACCTGTAAAACACCCCCCTTGTTAACAACTTGCAAAGCAATTCCCTTGTTGCCAAACTTCGCGCGGTTTGGCAGCAAGGGGCGGGGGAGTGCCGATATGCGGTCATATACGATAATGCGCGGCAATACGTTGCAAAGCGTTGCGGCCGGGCGTTAAGACTGCGCCGGTTGGACTGATATATTCCTATCAGATGGAGCAAACAACAACAAAAGCGATGTAAAAATGATATAGAGTGTAATGGCCATATAGATTGTAATAGATGATTTTTAAGGACAAAACCCGCCCGCAACATTATCATTATTTGATAATGTTGCGGGCGGGTTTCTGGTTTTTGCTTACTCGTCGGTATTAGTGGTACATGATTTATTATCCGTATTCCCATGAATTTTGTCATAGGCCGGTATTTCATAGAATTTCGCGGGATAAAAATTTGAAATGGTTTATGCCTTACGGAATACTGTGAAAGCATTCCGTAAGGCATAAACGCGGAAACCAACAAGGCTTTTATAAAGTTGATGCCGTTTGTGAACAAATAAGGGCGCTCAATTGTATCGGAGGACACGGAGAGGGTAGAAACGGGAAACGGTGATATATCGGAATATGCAGAGTATGCGGATTTCAATATATCGGCCTACAAACGGCCGGCCTTTTTCGGGTTAACCGAACGGGATAGATTGAAAACGTCATATATACCAACTTTATAATAAGAATTACCATTTTCAAAATTCAAAATTCATGATATGATATACTATAACGCATCGATAGAAATAACGATTGATGTTCGGGATGGAAGGAACGGGATATGGCGATTCAAACGGTTACAGGGCCAATCAAAAAAGAGGAGATCGGGGCGGCGTTGCCGCACGAACATCTTTTAATCGATTTGCGCGCCCTTGCGGCCGGCCGGCAAAAAGAAACTCCGTCTTTTTACGATAAAGTAGGGTTGGAAAACCGCTATAAGGTTTTTGTCGACCCGTACGCGCTGTCGGACAACGCCGTTATGGATTCGGAGGAAACCGCGCTCAAAGAATTGGTTGCCTTGCGCGGCGACGGCTGCGAGACGGTTACGGACGTGACGACGGACGAAATCGGGCGCAATCCCGCCGCTTTAAAACGGCTGTCCGAGGCGAGCGGCGTCAAAATCGTGATGGGCTGCGGCTTTTATGTGGGCGCGGCGCATACGGACGCTTTTAAAAGCATGACCGTCAAGGAAGCCGCCGCAAGGATTGCGGAAGACTTGAATGTCGGCGCGGGCGGTACGGGAATTCGGGCGGGCGTGATCGGCGAAATCGGCACGGGCGCAACCGTTACGGAATCGGAATGGAAAGCGGTCGACGCGGCGGCGGAAGCAAGTTTGGCGGCCGGCAGAAGCATTCACGTCCATACCTCGCTGTACGAGAGGAACGGGTTGGCGGTCGCCGACCGTTTAATCGGGCGCGGCGTGAATCCGGCGCGGGTCTGCATCGACCATGTGGACGTGGACTTGCGGCGGGATTACCTTTTAAAACTGCTCGACAAAGGCGTGTATATCGAATTCGATAACTTCGGCAAGGAATTTTATATCCCTAAACGCGGGGATGGCGTGCTGCGCGGGCGGTTCGCCTATGATTTGGAGCGCGTGAAAACGATCGGCGCACTCGTTCGGCGCGGGTTTATACGGCAAATCCTGATTACGAACGATATTTGCTTAAAGAGCATGTTGCAGAGTTACGGCGGCAACGGCTACGGCCATATTTTCCGCAACGTCGCGCCGATGCTGCTCGGCGAGGGATTGAGCGCGGAACAGGTCGATGTTTTGACGCGGGGCAATCCCGCGGATTTTTTGGACGGGGAGGGCGCGTAGGATATGAGGCTTATCGACTGCTCGGCTTGTATCGGGTACGGCGGCGTCAATCGGCGGATCGTCAACCACGAAAACTATACCGTGACCGAAAGGGTGGACGAACCGAAGGACGCCGGGGCGTTGCTGGCCGAAATGGATTTTTGCGGAATCGACGCGGCGGTCGTTTACCATCAGGCCATGCTCGACGTGTCGCCCGCATACGGCAACGACTTGATTTTGAAGGAGACGGCGGGGCGGGAGAGGCTTTACGCGTCGGTCGCCTTATTGCCGCCTGTTTCCGACGAAGGGTTCGGCGTCCCCGATTTGCGGAGAGTGTTTTCGGACAAAAAGGTCGTCGCGGCGCGCATGTATCCGAAAATAAACCGTTTTATGTTGAACCGCGTGACGGTAGGCGAGGTTTTAGAATACATGACGGAGGCGCGGATTCCGCTTTTTTTGAGTCCGTCCGACGGGTGGGAGGATATATTCGGCGTGTTGAAGGAATTTCCGGATTTGACTGCCGTGATCACCAATTACGGCTTGTGGGGGTCTGACCGCTATTTTTACCCGCTTGCCCGCGCTTATAAAAACGTCCATATCGATACGGGCGATTTTCAGGAAATTCGCGGCGTAGAGGCGTTCGTGCGGCAATTCGGAAGCGGGCGGCTGCTATTCGGCACGAATTACCCGATGGACAACATGGGCGGGCCGGTCGCGGTTCTGGCGGGCGCGAGGATTTCGGAAGCGGACAGGGAGAATATCGCTTGTAAAAACATAGAACGGCTGATTGCGGAGGTAAAACGATGAAACCCGGAAATAAGTCGGCGTATCTCGCGGAATTTTTGCGGTACGGCCGTTTGAAAAACATAAAAATTATCGACGCGCATACCCATATGGGAAGCGTTTACGGCTGCCGCTTGCCGGTCTCCGACGCGGAAGCGTGTATGAAACTCCTGGACGAGGAAAATATCGAAAGCATTTGGTGCTCCGCTCACGCCGACCTCTTTCATATCGACGGGGACCGTATCAACGGCGAAACAAAAGCGTTGGTTCGGAAGTACCCCGCGCGGGTAAAAGGCTATTACGCGTTCAATCCCAACCGCAAGGAAGCGTATTTGCGCGGGATCGGCGAGGCGGCGGAAAATAAAGGTTTCGTCGGCTTGAAGTTTTTGCCGAATTACCACAACAGCGCGCTGGACGGGGAGGGCTATGCGGAAGCGTTGGATTTCGCGGATAAGCGCGGCCTGCTTGTGCTTTGCCATACGTGGGGCGATAAGCCGCATAATTCCGTGAAAGAGGCCGTCGGCGTATTGAAGCGGCACAAAAACCTCGTTTTTATTTTGGGGCATTCCGCGCCCGGCGATTTGGACGGCGCGATCGCGGCGGCGCGGGCCCATGAGAACGCTTATCTTGATTTGTGCGACATCCACCGCCACGCGGGAACCGTGGAAAAGATGGTTAGGGGCGTAGGCGCGGAGCGCGTACTATTCGGCACGGATATGCCGTGGTACGACCCGAACTATTGTATCGGCAGCGTGCTTGGCGCGCGGATTACAGACGCCGACCGGGAAAAAATCTTTTATAAAAACGCGATCGGCATCTTAAAGAGGATAGGAAAGATATGAACGGAAATCACGGCGGCGCGGTTAAATCCTTTGAGGAGGGCGCGGAAATTTCGGGCGACCTGCTGACGGGCGGGCGCGAAAAAACGCCCTTTAAGATCGGCCTGCTCACGTGCGGGTATTTTGAATATTGGCGCATGTACCCCGCGCTCAAAAAAAAGACGGAACGCGACTTGGCCGCCGTAACCGCCAACCTTTTAAAGGTATGCCCCGACGTCGTGCAATCCGGCATGACGGACACCTTGGACGCCGCCGACCGGACGGGCCGCCTGTTCAGGCGCGAAAACGTGGACGCCGTATTGCTGGTTTGCGGCACGTATATCCCCGATTTCATCAGTTTGGCCGCGATCGATTACGTCGCGGAGAAGCCGCTGATTATCTTTTCCGTGCAGGCGCACGAGGACATAGATTTAAAGGGGAATTACGAGGAGTCTTTGCGCAACAGCGGCATCATCGGCAGTTCGCAGTTGACCGGCACGTTGCGCAAGATGAAGCGCGATTACGTGGCCGTCGTCGGCTCCGTGGACGACGCGCGCGCTTATGAGAAAATCGGCGCCTATGTACGCGGCGCGAAAGCGGTCAAGGATTTGCGCGGCGCAAACATAGGCGTGATCGGGCACGTGTTCCGCGGAATGTACGACATCGAGGTGTCCAAAACCTTTTTAAAAAGCGCGTTCGGCGTCAATATCATACAAATCCAAAGCGGGCACCTGCTCGAACTTTGGCAAGGGACGGCGGACGCGGAAGCCGAGGCTGTCGCGTCCGCGCTGACGAAACGGTTTCGGCTCAAAAACGTCGCCGCGGGCGACGTGCGCCGCGCGTCCCGCCTTGCCGCCGCTATGGAAAAATTAGCCGAAAAATTCTCGCTCGACGCGGTGTGCTTTTTGGATCAGCATTTTATTCAGCGGCATACGCTGGCCTCCGCGCGCATAGGCGCGTCGCTCCTTACGGAGCACGCCGGGATTTGCGCGAACTGCGAGGGCGATTTAGGCGGCCTTCTCACCATGATGCTGCTGCGCTCCGTTACGGGCAACGCGCCGCTGATGGCGGAGTGGGGCGAGTACGACGCGCGGACGAATGCCTGCCTGATGATCGGGCACGGGATCGGGGTCCCCGCGATGGCGGCGTCCGACGCGGACGTACGGTTGGCGCGGACGCCCGAGGAATGGGGGTTCGAGGGCGCGGGCCTCAATTATGAATTGGTCATGAGGCCGGGCCCCGTCACGCTCGCCCATCTGTTGGAGGCGCCGACGGGATACCGCTTGATGACCGCGCGGGGCGAAAGCATAGGCTTCCCCCGGTTGGACTTCGACGAAATCCACGCGGCGGTGCGCGTAGATATGCCCGTCAAGGAGTTTTTGGAAAAGGCTTTCGATTACGGCGTGTCGCATCACTGCATCGTGGGCAGGGGCGACGCGTCCGCGGAATTGGCGTATATAGCGAAATTGCTGAAAATAGAAAAATTTGCGATTTAACAGATCGGCCGCGCTATCCCCGTTTCAACTTGAACGGGCTGTAAAACGGACTGTAAAAAGGAAAAACCAGTCATGAGCAAATTTCCCACAATCAGGGATACGGAATTCGAGGCGCGCATTAAAGCCTTGCGCGAGAAAATGAGCGGGAGGGGCGTGGACGCGTGCGTCGCGTTCTCCAATCTTTTGGACCCGTCGGCGGTGCGCTATTTTTGCGATTTCGCCGCCGTCAACGAGAGCGCGGCGTTGGTTGTGCCCGCAAGCGGCCCAATCACGGTTTGTTCCGGGCAGGCGTCCTATGATTACGCTTTGGTCAAAAACCGATTGAAGGGCGCGGAGGTCAGGGTGTTTCCCGAAATCGGCGAGGTGTCGGGCTTCGAGTACAATTTCGAGGGGCAGTCGGATTTTGAAACGTATTTTAAGGGCTTGAAAGCGAAGGGCAAAATTAAAAAAATCGCCTTGATGGGCAAACTGATTTTCCCCGCGGTGATCTACAACAAACTTGCGCGCGTCTTTTCGGACGCCGAGATTGTCGATTTCGACGGCGAACTGTACGAGTTGCGCCTCATCAAGAGCGCGGCCGAACTGGCCTGTATGGAAAAATGCGCGGAGGCGATTTCCGGGGTTTTCGCGTCCGCCGCGCCTAAAATCCGCGCGGGCATGACCGAGAGGAAAATACAGGCGTTGTTCGAGAACGCGATCTATTCGGCGGGCGCGGAATCGTGGGTGCAGGCGTTCGCGCCGATGATCGCTTCGGGGCCGGTCAATTCCCATATCAGCATGTGCCGCAACTCGCTGCGCAAGGTGCGAAATTCGGAAATCGTCAGTCTTGCGGCGGGTTTGTCCTGCGAGGGCTATAACGGGATAATATGCTCGCCTTATGTGTTGGGGGAGATCCCCGCGGAAATCCGGGACGCAGTCAAATGCGCCTACGACGCCTTGAACGAGGCTTCCGGCAAAATGAAGCCCGGCGTTACGGCGGATATCGTGCTGAACGCCTATGCCGATTATTTGGAAAAATACGGTTATCTGGAATTTTGCCCCTATGGAAGCCTGCACAGCACGGGGATGCTCGAATGCGAGGCGCCGGTTTTTTCGGCCGCGAACCGCCGCGAGTTGCGGGAAAACATGACGGTTTGCATCGACGCTTATTTTAAGGGCATGGCATGGGGCTCCTTCCGCGTGGAGGACATGTACGTCATAGGGCGGGGCGGCGCGAAACGCATGACGACGTACAACGACGCGTTTATCCCCGCCTATTTCAAATAGCGCGGTTAGAAATTGAGAATTGAGAAGTTCGGATAAAGCGGTGAATTGCGCCTATATCGGGTCGGTGGGCTGTTCCGAGCGGGAGGCCGCGCCCCGGCATGAACGGCGGTATTCGCCGGGCGTTAGCCCCAGTTGCTTTTTAAAGACGGTATAGAAAAACTTGGTGTCGCAAAAGCCGACCGCAGGGACGATCTCTTCGATCGGGAAGCCGGTGGACCTCAACAGTTCGCAGGCCTTCTCGACGCGTACCTTTTGCAGATAGTCCGAAAAACAGACGCCCGTCGTTTTCTTGAACAATTGGGCGAAATAGGATTTGCTGAAAAAGGAACGGTACGCGATATCCTTGATGGAAATTTTTTCGCTGTAATTGTCCTGGATAAAGCGCAGGGCGAGATCGATGTAAGATTCGGTGTTGACGGGCTTGTCCGGTTCCGTTTGGCGGAAGATTTTAATGAGGAGTTCCAAGAGATAAATGCGCAGAATGTCCGCGTACCCTTTTTGGCGGTTTCGGTACTCGTCGAGCATCTTTTTCAATAAACTTTCGATTTCGTTGAAACTGTTGTCGTGCAGATTGACGGAGGCGTTGAGATCGGTTTTTACGGAGAGGAAGGAACGGAATAAAAAGGAGGAGCGGATATCGAAAAAATCGGTTTTGCCCGCGAGCGACATATCGATAAATTCCGGCCGGAACGCAAGGTCGCAGGTGACGAAAGGGCCGTTGTCCGGCATGATTTTGATGTCGAAATGCGGCGTAAGGTAATTGATGATAAACAAATCGCCTTTTTTATAGCGGCGCACGGTCTCGTTCTCGATGTGGTCGCATTCGCCGGAGAGGACGTAGGAAATCTCGATGAAATCGTGGCAATGCTCCGTTTCGATAAAGTCGGGCAGATCCGAGGATTTGTGGATATAAAAATCCAAATCCGAATGGAAAAGTTCGTTGCTTGTCAATATAAGGACATTCTTGTTCATGGTACGGAAAAAGTATACCATATTAACCGCAGAATGTAAAGATAAAAATAGGATCGCGGCGGAGAGCGCGCCGCCTGCCCGGTTTGCGAGGGGATTTTTAAAGAAAGTATGGATTTTGATTTTAACGCATTCACGCATTGTTTGCGCATAGCGTTCCTGCCGGACGGGTACGAAAACGAGCGGATCGAAAGCGTGCGCCGGTTTTGCCTGCGGTACGGCGTGAAAAATGTCATGCTGTTCGTCAACAACGAAGAAAATTTCGTCGGACATATGACGGAGGAGGAAGCCGCGCCCGTCGTCGCCGTTTTGAAAAAGGCGAAGCGCGTCCTGAACCGGGCGGGCGTGTCCGTGTCGTTGAACCCGTGGTGCGAATGGGGGCATCTGGATTTTGGCCGCCGCTTAAAGGACGGGCAGAATTTTACGGCGATGGCCGATTTCAATGGGAAAGAATGCGAGGTCGTCGCCTGTCCCTTGTGCGAAAATTGGCGCGCGTATTACGCGGGCTTTACGCGTTACCTGCTGTCCGAGATTCGGCCCGAAATCCACTGGATTGAGGACAGTTTCCGTTTGCACAACCACGAGCCGCTGGAATACGGCGGCTGCTTTTGCGAAAAGCACATGCGACTGTACAACGGGCGGCCGGGGACAAACTATACGCGGGAGGAATTTGCCGCGCGGGTATTCGCCAAAGGCGCGCCGACGCCGGAGCGGCTGCGCTGGATCGACGTTTCCCGCGAGACTATGAACGATGCGGGCAAATTCGTCGGCGAAACGATAGCGGCGGCCCTTCCCGGCGTTCGGGTAGGGCTGATGTCCTCGACGCCGCAAAGCCATTGCATAGAGGGGCGCGATTGGGCGGCCGTCATGAACAACCTTTGCCGGGGCGGGGGCGCGGGGAAAGACAAGCCTTTAATCAATCGGATTCATTTGCCCGCTTATCAAGAGATTTGCCCCAAGCGTTATTATTATAATTTCAACCGGGTGAGCATGGCCGTGCGCGCGTTCTTGCCCGACGAAACCATGATTTACCCCGAGATTGAAAATCTTTCTTTCTGCACGTATGCCAAGGACAGCCGATTTTTGCGGTTCCAGATCGAGAGCGCGCTGCCGCTCCTCGCAAGCGGCATGACCTACGACATTTTCGATTTTTGCGGCAACGGCGCGGTGGAGGGTTTGGGGTACGGGCCGGAAATCAGGGGGACGACCCGGTATATGCAGGCCGTTTTGGATTTGGGCCTGCGGTTTTCCTCCATGAAAGGCGTAGTCGTGCCGATCGACGAACGGGCGAGCCGGAATTTGGTGAGCCGCGGCGGGGCGTGGACGGATTTGAGCCCCAAGGATTTTGATTCCGCCGCTTATTTAAGCGCGTTAGGGGTTACGTACCGTTTTGATCGGGGCAAGGCATTTCGGGATGAAACGGTGGTCCTGTTCGAGGACGCCGTCGATAACTTTACCGACGGGCAGACGGCGGAACTGTTCGCGGGCAATTACGTATATTTAAACGGCCGAACGGCGCAACGCCTGATCGAGCGCGGGCTGGGGCGGCTGATCGGAGCGGAAAGCGCGGTTCTTCACGGGGCGCACGACGGTTTTCAGGCCTATGAACGGGTTGCGGAGGGGACGGCCGTCGGCGGGATACGGGGCTGCAAGGCGAACGCGCAGTGGTGCGCGGGGGATTGGTTCGAGATTCGTTACGGCGATAAGAGGCAACTGACGGAGCGTTCCGGCGTGTACGGTTGGGACGGGCGGTACGTCGGCGCGGGCTTTGCGTCCTCGAAAAAAGGCGGCTCGGCGGGCTTTGCGGTGAATCCGTACACGTTCGCGGGGCTGGACGTCGACGGGTACCGCACGACGCACGATCAATACCACCCTTTGCGCCGCGCGGCCGTGACGGATATTCTGCGTTCGTCCTGCAAAAAGGAAACGATCGTTACCGACTATTGCGGTTTGCATCCTTACCTGTTTGAAAACGGCCGTTATTTCGTTTTGATTTTGGTGAACGCCACGCTGAACGCGCTGAAAAAAACCGAATTGTCCGTATGGAACGTAAGGTACGGCGAGGTTTTGCGGATAGGGAAGGACGGCGGCGTAAAGGCCGCGCCGCATGCCCGCGACGGGGAAACGCTGAAATTGAATTTTACAATAGGCTGCTTATCCGCCGCCGTTTTGCTTTTAGAAAAGGCCGATCGGTAGAACGGGAAATATACCAAGATATGCGCACGATTTACCATTGAAATTTTCGCGAATGTGCAGTAAACTGTATAAGAACCGTCAAACGGGGTACCCCGTTTGATTTTTTTCCGCAAGGGACTTGCGGAAAAAGGGATTGAGAGAAAAGGAAGGCGGAAAGGTATGACGGGACGCAGGGAAATGAAATACGCGGTATTGGGCTTCGGGGCGCGCGGCTGCCTCTATGCCGGACTGTTGTCGGACATGGGCGTGAAGCCCGCCGCCGTTTGCGAAGCGCGGCGGGACAGATTGGACAAGGCGGCCGCGCTG
>JAISFM010000344.1 GCA_031263605.1 Clostridiales bacterium
GTTGAGATTATTCGCTCACGGAAAGATGGACAGAGTAGGGCGCAATGCGGACGACAGGAGTTTAAACGCAATAATGACGGGAGTTAATCGAATATGTGGGAGATTTCTCGACTGCGCTCGAAATGACAAAACAATGCACAATTCACAATGCACAATGCACAATTAAAAGAACGCGCGGGGCGTTCCTCTGTCCGGTAGAGATTGCCGCGTCGCCCTGCGGGCTCCTCGCAATGACAGCGAAACGACAGTTTTCGCGCAATCTACTCTGACCGCCACTAACCACTAATAACCGCTAACCTCTTACCTTTTACCTCTTACCTATTACCTATTACCTATATAAAAATTATGGTCGAAAACGCGGAACATTCTATCTACAACAACCCCCTTTGCGCACGGTATTCGAGCCGCGAAATGCAGGGCATATTTTCCGACGGCTTCAAATTTTCCTCGTGGCGCAAACTTTGGGTGTATCTGGCCGAGGCCGAAAAGGAACTCGGGCTGCGTATCACCGACGCGCAAATCGCGGAATTAAAGGAACATATTTACGACATAAATTACGCCGCCGCCGCCAAAAAAGAACGCGAAGTCCGCCACGACGTGATGGCGCACGTGTACGCCTACGGCGAGCAATGCCCGAACGCGAAGGGGATCATTCATTTAGGCGCGACTTCGTGCTACGTCGGCGACAACACCGACGTCATTCAAATGCGCGCGGCGTTGCTGCAAATCAAAAAATTACTGGTCAACGCGGTCGGCGCGCTGTCGAAATTCGCCGAAAAATACAAGGGCCTGCCGACGCTCGCCTATACGCATTTCCAGCCCGCCCAACCGACGACGGTGGGCAAACGCGCCTGTTTGTGGCTGCAAGACCTGCTGTTCGATCTTCAACAAATCGACCGGACGCTGTCCGATTTGAAATTGCTCGGGTGCAAGGGGACGACCGGAACGTGCGCGAGTTTCTTGGAGTTGTTCGGCGGCGACCATGAAAAGGTCAAAAAATTGGAAACGCTGATCGCCGAAAAAGCGGGCTTCCCGGGCGTTTACCCGGTCAGCGGGCAGACCTATTCGCGCAAGGTCGATTTTCAAATTTTATCGGTTTTGAGCGGTATCGCCCAAAGCGCGGCGAAATTTTCCAACGACATCCGCCTTTTATCGCACCTCAAAGAAGTGGACGAGCCGTTCGAGGCGGGGCAAATCGGCTCCTCGGCGATGGCGTACAAGCGCAACCCGATGCGGTCGGAACGGATCGCGAGTTTGGCGCGGTATGTGACGACGGTCGCGCTCAATCCGGCGTTCACGGCGGCGGGGCAGTGGTTCGAGCGGACGCTCGACGATTCGGCCAACAGGCGGATCAGCGTGCCGGAAGCGTTTTTGGCGACGGACGCAATCCTGTTATTGACCGCCAACATTGCCGGCGGCATGAAAATATACCCCAAAATGATCGAGCGGCATTTAAACGAGGAACTTCCCTTTATCGCCGCCGAGACCGTTCTCATGCGCGGCGTGGAAAAGGGCGGCGACCGGCAGGAACTGCACGAGGCGATTCGCCGCCATTCGGTGGACGCGGCGCGGGAAATCAAGGAGAACGGCGGGGACAACGACCTGTTCCGGCGTATCGTCGGGGATCCGCTGTTCCGTTTGACCGAAAAAGAGGCGGCGGAAATCCTGTCGGCGGGCAACTTTACGGGGCGCGCGCGGCAGCAGACGGAGGAGTTTTTGCGGGAGTACGCCGAGCCGGCGTTGAGGGCGAACGAGGGTTTGTTGGGCGCGGAAGCGGATATAAAGGTGTGAGGGGGCAGGGGGAAGGGGAAAGGTAAGAGGTAAAAGATTAGGTAATAAGTAATAGGTAGAGGATTAGGTAATAAGTAATAGGTAATAGGTAATAAGTATTGTCGGAGTAATTGAGCGCAATCGGTTGAGATTCTTTACGCAACGGAAAGAATGACATGAGTTAATCGAATATGTGGGAGATTTCTCGACTTCGCTCAGATCATGACAGAGGGTGGGCGCGGGGCGTTCCCCTGTCCGGTAGAGATTGCCGCGTCGCGCTTCGCGCTCCTCGCACTGACCGGCGGTTGAGATTCTTCACTCGCGGAAAGAATGACAGGACTATGCGCAATAATGCCAATACCCGCGCAAGGCCGGCACCGCGCAAAGTTCTTTATCCGAACCTATTACCTATTACTTATTACCTATTACCTAAAAAACAGAACCTATTACCTAAAAAACGAATTACCTATTACCTAATTACCTAAACAACAAAAAAACAACCGTACCAAACGAAAACGCAGGCGGGAACGCGGTAGGCGGCGGCCTTTGAAGGAGCAAACTTAACAATGTTAACGGCAATAGTAGGAATCAACTGGGGCGACGAAGGCAAAGGCCGCATGGTGGACCTCTTATCGGAGGGCTGCGACGTCGTCGTCCGCTATCAAGGCGGCAACAACGCCGGGCATACGGTCATCAACGAAAAAGGCCGGTTCGCGCTGAATTTATTGCCGTCCGGCATTTTGCGTTCCCAAACCGTCAACGTCATGGGCAACGGCATGGTCGTGGACTTGGAACACCTTTGCGGCGAGATTGCGTCCTTGCGGGAAAAGGGCGTGGACGTTACGCCCGACAATCTGAAATTGTCCGACAAGGCGGTTCTGTGCCTGCCCTTTCATAAATTGATGGACCAGTTGGAGGAGCGGCGGCTCGCGGACAAAAAATACGGCTCCACGCAGCGGGGGATCGCGCCGGCCTATTCCGACAAATACATGAAAAAAGCGTTGCGCGCCGAGGATTTGTTTTTGGGCGAGAACGCTTTGCGGGACAAAATAGCCGCCCTTTGCGAATGGAAGAATTTGACGGTGCAAAAGGGCTACGGCGAAAAGCCCGTCGAGCCCGCCGCCGTGTTGGACTGGCTGGAAAAGTACGGCGGACCGATCAAGGAATACGTCGCGGACACGTCCGCCTTGCTCTATCGCGCGGCGCGCGCGCGCAAGCGTATCCTGTTCGAGGGGCAGTTGGGGGCGTTGCGCGACATCGATTTCGGCATCTACCCCTATACGACGTCGTCCTCGACGATAGCGGCCTACGCGCCGATCGGGGCGGGGGTGCCGGGCTTGAAATTGGACAAGACGGTCGGCATCATGAAAGCGTATTCGAGTTGCGTGGGCGAGGGCCCGTTCACGGTGGAATTTTCGGGCAAGGAGGCCGAACTGCTGCGCGAGGCGGGCGGCGAATACGGCGCGGCGACGGGCAGGCCCCGGCGGGTCGGGCCGTTCGACGTTCCCGCGTCGCGGTACGGCTGCGGGGTGCAGGGCGCGGACTGCCTTGCGTTGACCAAACTCGACGTGCTGTCCTATATGGACAAAATCCCGGTCTGCACGGCCTATCAAATCAACGGCAAAATCACGACGGAGTTTCCGTCGGGCGAGAATTTGGCCAAGGCGAAGCCCATCGTCGAATACCGCGAGGGCTTCAAGCGCGACATTTCCGGCTGCCGGAAAGCGGCGGATTTGCCGAAAGCGGCTTTCGATTATGTGAAATACGTGGAAAAGACGGTCGGCTGTCCGGTTAAATATGTGTCGGTAGGGCCGGAGAGAGGACAGATTATAGTTATGTAAAATGCGCGGAACGCGCATTTTACAATTCACAATTCACAATTGCGGATAAAGTTTATTTAAGAAAGCAATGCTTGTGGGCAAGAAACATACAGCATATCGAAAGTTTCTTTTTCGACAGGTCAACAATTGTGCATTGTGAATTGTGCATTGGAAAGATGAAAACCGCTTTAATCGTATCGGCGTCCGGCGACAAGAACGGCGTATTGGCCGGGGGCTTAAAAGAGAACGGTTATACCGATATACAAATCTGCACGGGCGCGACGGACGCGCGCGCCGCTTTGCGCGAGGCCGATTTCGATTTGACCGTGGTCGTCGCGCCCTTGCCGGACGGTTCGGGCGCGGAACCGGCCAAAGAAGCCGCGCAGGGGAATAATCAAGCCATACTGCTCGCGGCGGCGGGCTTAGAGCCAAAAACGCTCGAAAAACTGGAAGAGGCGGGCGTATTCGTGCTGATCAAGCCCGTTTCCCGCGACGCGTTTTTGACGGCGGCGCGGCTGGCGGGCGTGGTGCGGGCGCGCCTCGCGCGGTTGACGGGCGAGAACCTGCACCTGAAAGCGGCGGTCGAGGACATTCGCGTTATCGACCGCGCGAAACTGCTGCTGATACAAAACCTGCGCGTATCCGAGGCCGAGGCCCACCGCTATATTGAAAAGCACGCGATGGACATGCGGCAAAACAGGCGGACGGTCGCGGAGAATATTATTAGGACTTATGACAACTCGTAGGTAAGATAAAAGGGAAGAGGTAAGAGGTAAGAGGTAAGAGATTAG
>JAISFM010000356.1 GCA_031263605.1 Clostridiales bacterium
CCGCGACAACGGCTTTTATAAGTGTCGGTTAGACCCCTCATTTCGGGGAATTCTTTCATTAGGAAGCCCGTAAAAAGTCGTAGGGATAAATGCCGTCGGAATATTTTTTACGATAAAAATATTCCTGCTATTCCGCTTCCATTTCATTTTGCAGTTCGGGATGTTGTTTTAACCGCTTGTCCATAAACTCGGATTGCGGCAACGTTTGGAAATCCGCGATATTATAATTTTGATGCGTTCGGGATAGGTCGATGTCTTGATTTTTGTACTTGTGATATTCGCCATTCTCGTACTTTGCCCGCTCGTAGTGCATTAAAAGTTTCGGATAATCCGCTTTCGTAAACTTTTGCAGATGTGCCATAATAGTCCCCCCTTGTCGTAGAATTTGAATTTGTAATCCTATAAAAATACCTCCCTTTTGACCTATGAAGCGGAGCGAAGCGTCCCAAAGAATTTGGTTAGCAAGTTAACCAAAACCGCTTGCGCTTGCTTCGCATTTTGGTAACTTGCCCTGCGGGGCTTGACCGTTCCGCTCGTCGCAGAACAATGGAACGGTTAAGATGTGTCGTGCATTGTGAACTTCCTCGATTTTTATTTTGGAAGGCATACCTTTAATTCCGGCGCGGCGACAGGAATGGAAAGAAAAAACCGGCTCTCGTAAGAACCGGCTCGGATCGCTTTCCATATTCAATTATGCGCGGGATAGAAGTATACCCCTCTATATATAAGCCACGGGAAAGGGGAAAAGTTACCTGTTTTCAGCAGTTCCTCAAAAATATTTTTAACTCGTCGTACTCTTTTTGAAAATGTTCCCGTATTTTCCGCGCCGCGTTGTAAAAATGCTTCTTCGCCGAGTTCTCGCTTTCGTTCATTCGGCACTCGAACCGCATGGAAAAGGCTACGTCCTTAAAGGGCATTTGGCATAAGACACGGTAAGTAAAGGCGGCTTGCTGTTTGGGCGTGAGGATTCCCGTATCCCGCAATATCTTGTCATAGAGAGTGTAATACGCTTCCGCTTTCGCCTTGGCGTATTCATCCTCGGTTATCATAGACAGCGGATTGTTTTCCTCGCTGATAAGTTGCTTTGGGTTTCTTTCGTCGAAAACAATATGCCGACGCGTTTCCGTGCGGCTGTTATTGTATTCCTGCCTGTCCAATTCTTTTAGCACGGCGTACTAATATTCGCTGACCTTTACCTCAACCTTATCGGGTATGCGGATACGGGACGGGTTCCCTTTGCTCTCCCGCCCGACCCGCTTGGAACTGAAATAATAGGTGTATGTAAGCCGATCAATTCCACCTTTTAACTTGCGTTGCCTCTTTCGTCGGGGCATTGTTTCTTTTCCGGCGATTTTAGTTCAATGTGAATGTTCCTCGTGTATCCGCTCATTGCATTCTATAAGAAAGTACCGGGTTATTCCGGCCAATAGTTTAACGCAAGCCTTTGGCCTTGGTCGATTTTTGCCCATTGCTCGGCCTCGGACAACTCGTTGCCGCCGTCGCAGGAGGCAAAACCGCATTGATGGGAAAGATACAGCCGGTTTTTCGGAATGATTTTGCAGGCTTCGTCTAACATCGATATTGCCCGCGCTTCATCGTCAAGCATACGCGTCTTGCTGGATAAAAGCCCGAGGACAACCTCAACGCCCGGCTTGTCGGCAAAAGTTGCGAGCGCGTCCAGCGATCCCGCCCTGTCGTCGTCCCACTCCAAAAAAAACCGATCGTAAGCAAGCCGCTTCAAAAATAAATCCGCGATCTTGCCGTATGAGCCGCCGCCCATGTTGCGCGAGGCGTAATTCCCGCGGCAATTGTGCGTCCATACATTTAGCCCAAGCCCGTGCCCGAACGCGATCAGTTCGTTGTTCAACGCGATAAATTCCTCGGCAAGCGCGCGGACGGCTCCATGGTCTATGTCCTTGCCCGTATACGGCGAGTTGGGATTGTCGTCCGCGAAAATCTCCCACAGGCAATCGTCGAATTGAATTATCTTTCCTCCCGCCGCCGCGTACTCGGCGACGAATTCCTTGTAAGCCTTTACCAGACCCGCCCTAAGTTGCGCCGGCGTTTGATAGACGGACGCCTTGCCGCCGACGCCGCTCGACCACGAAATCTCGCCGTAAATGTGCGACGGCGACGGAACGCACAGTTTTGCCGCGCGGCCGCCCGCCAATTCCGACAGCCGCTTGTAGACCGATATGAAATGATGCCCCTTGCCGCCCAATTCGCCCGTGATCCGTATCCCGACGTCCTTGCGTGTTTCGTATCTTTTCGTTTCGTCCTTGTCCCGAAAATAGTAGCCGTGCGCGGCTATGCGCCGCTCCGCGCCGGTCAGCCCCCACACAAAATCGAGATGCCACAGCGACCTGCCGAACTCCCCGTCCGTGAGGACGCTTATGCCGTGCTCGATCTGCTCGGCCACGATTTGGCGCGTCGCTTCCGCCTCGCATGTCTCAACCACGGATATTTAATGTCGTCCCGGCGTTCGATTTGCGCCTTGTAGCGCAATAGTTTCTGCGGGCGCAACAGACTGCCCACCGTTTGGAATCTTGTACTCATGTTTCCTTTGAACCTCCTCGTTCAATCGATGCATTTAGTATACCATGAAAAAGAGGTTGCAGGATAACTCTTGTTTTCTATACGTGGCTATAGTTATTTCATATACCTTTTGTCGGGCTTGGGAAAGGGCGGAACGGCTTTTCAATCGGGGATGTATTCCGCGACGACGGCCTTTAACTCTTCGATGTACAACTCCGCTTGGCGGGTCGGCCGGACCGCTTTGTGGCCGATCCAGCCGACGCGAATGCCGTCGTCTATATTTAACGGTATAGCCGTTATGTTCCCGCCGTTCAAATCCGCGCTCACCATGCCCGTCGAGACCGTGTATCCGTTCAGCCCGATCAATAAATTGAACAGCGTCGCCCTGTCGCTGACGCGAATGCTCTTTT
>JAISFM010000142.1 GCA_031263605.1 Clostridiales bacterium
GTTCCTTTGCGGCTGTTGGGGAAACTGCTCGAATATCTCATGCCGGTATTCGACGCGTTCGCCGAAATGGTGGACGACTCGTTCGGCTTCGTGCTTGAAACCATTAACGACGTGATAAAAGGGATTGAGAAAGCGGTAAATTGGGTCATCGACAAGATTAACGGTCTTATACGCGGCATAAACGATATGGGCGGCTGGCTCGGCATCCATATCGAGGAAATTCAAAAAGTCACCTTGGAAGCGAACATGGGAAGCATCGCGGACTATAAGGGCGGCAAAACGCCCGACACCGCCGCGCCGCCGACGGCCGACGCGTTCGATATGGACGAGTTGATGAAAAAATACGGCATAGTCATACCGGGCTACGGCGACACCTTAATCGACGACCACAGCGTCAAAAATCAAGACGTAACCGTCGTAATCCAAAATTACGCGCAGGAGGTCGACGTGGACAGAATGGTCGCCGAAATAAACCGCAAACTCGCGGAGGCTATGTAGTATGGAACGGTTCACGCTGCACACGGCCGACAAACGCCGCTCTTATTCGCTGAACACCCGCAAAGCCCTCGCCGCCGAACCGAAAGGATTGGGCAACAAGTTCGCCGTTTCCTACAAGGAAACCGCCGACAAAAAATACATGACGAACCGCAAGCCGGATTTCGAGCCGATAGCCCTTAAAATCTACTTCAACGCCGACGGCAGCGGCGGCGACGCGAATTATAAAAACCTAATGGGTTTCATAAGCGCGTGCGGCAACGCCCCTTTCCTATTCGAGTACGCCGACGGCGCGGGCAAGCGGTATTGCGACGTCGTGCTGTCCGGCGCGCCTAAAAGCGAAATAAGCGAGGACGGCCTGTTCGCCGAGGACTTCACGTTCGACCGCCTTTCGTATTGGTATGAAGAGGTCGAGGAGTCGTTCGCGCTGAAAAGCGTCCATAACGGCGGCAAATTCCCCCTGCGTTTCCCGTTCGGATTCGCGGGCAAGGTGTTCATCAACTCCTTCGCCGTCAAAAACGATTTTTACGAGGCCGCCCCCGTCGTCATAACCATTACGGGCAGGACGGCGGCGAATATCCTCGTATACGTCGCCGAACGGGAAAGCGGGGACATAGTCGGCGAGGTTTCCCTGTCCGTAAACTCCGCCGACGGCGTTAAAATCGTTATAAACGCCGTCACCAAAAAAATAACGGTCGACGACGGCGAAACCGTGACGAACGGCTACGGCCTAACCGATAAAACGAAACAAAACTTTTTGTTCATACCGCCCGGCGAGTACACCGTCGGCGCGAACATATCGCAAGAGGACAGCGGCGAAATCGACGTATCGATTAAACGCTATTTATTGATATAAAGGAGGGCGGCGGCTTGTACATCGCGGCATACGACGAAAACCGGAACCATATTGCCAACGTTACCGACGTGACGTATGAATTGACCGAGCGGGTTTACGACCCCGACGGCTTTTCGGCCGTGGGCAGGGCCGACGACGACATAGCCGCGGCGAAAATCCTCGTCCTTTGCGACGAAGCGGGCAATTATATCTATTCATGCTTCGCGGACGGCGTAACGCCGGAACACGGCACCCGCCAAATCAAGGGGCTCGATTTCAAAACGCTTTTCGATATGGAAGTGCTTATCGATTACACGCAGCCGGGCGCGTTCGACGGGCAACTATCGGCGATATTCCGAAAGGTAACCGGGCTTGTGCTGAACAGCCCCGACGCGGCGGTTCGGAAAATACCCGTCGAGTTGATAATACCCGAGGACGGTACCCCCACGACGGGCATGTTCGGAACGCTTCAAGGCGAATACTTGATAAAAAACGCCTACGAATTTTTGAAAGGCTACTTGAAGTTTTACGAGTACAACGTCGAAGCCCGGTACAGCGAGCCGCGCGGCGCAATCGTTATTTCCTTTGTCAAATGCGCCGCTTCGGTCGACATAACGCTTGCGGACTTCGTCCACGAACTGCAAACCGCGTCGGACGCGGTCAACAAAACCGTCGCGGTAGTGCAATACAGCCCCGACGTCAAAACCGACGACGAAACGGGCGAAAAATACGCCGAGGACGAAAACGGGAACCGCGTACCCGTCCCACCGCGCCCGGACACGCTTGCCACGGCCTATTACTACCGCGACAAGGGCAACAACATCGTGCGCGGCGACGCGGCCGGCAATATCCCCGACCGCTTATACCCCGTGCGGCAAAAAATCTTTGAAAGCGAGTTTTTAGCGGACGCGCAATTCGACGCGGTATACGAACTCGCCAACGCCCGCTATGTGGACAACATCATCCTCGACCACAATAAAATTATCGACCCCATAGATTTAAGCGGCCTTGCGCTTTATACGAAAATGAACGTTTACCACGGGGGCGGGTTTTACAAAACATTGCCCGTCAGCGAAAAGATAACCGCCGCCGACGCAAACGGCGTGAACATAAAAATCAAACTCGGCTTTAAAAAAATACTGTTGACCGAGATAATCAAGGGAGGCAAATAGCGGATGATTAAGCCGGTAACCTTTCAAGGGCTTGAAAACTTCAAGGCTAATTTATACGCCGTAGAGGTGCGGAGCCGCTTTATCAATCAAGCCGAAGCCCACGGGTACTATAAAAACTACGGCGCGGAACTTGCCGCCTCCGCCGCGGGGAACAGCGTCGCAATCGGGACGGGCGCGTTCCTTGTGTGCGGGCGTATGTGCGAAGTGACGGCCGATGAAACGGTGACGGTGGGCGCGGCCGACGGGCAGGTTGGTTACATAATCGCCCGCGTGGAAACCTACCGCCCGTCCGACGAGGGCAACTGTTCTTTTATCGTCAAAACGGCGGCGTCGCTCGCGGCTATCCCGCTGGTCAAAGACGACATTTACGCGGCCGACTCCGACACGGTAAACAAGGCTTACGAACTGCCGGTTTACAGTTTCACGGTTGCGGGCGGCAATATACAAAATTTAACGCGCGTTTTGCCCGTGATAGCCGATTATGCGACAGTCAAGCAAATAGCCGACGACGCGAAAAGCGCGGCAGACGGTGCGGTTCTCACGGCAGACGCAGCCACTGAAACAGCGGATGCCGCAAGCACGACGGCGGGGCAAGCCAACACAACCGCCGACGGCGCGGCGACGGTGGCGAACGCCGCGAACACGACGGCGGGGCAAGCCAAAACGATTGCCGAGGGCATAGACGCAAAGGCGACGGCGGCGTTGCAAAATTCAACGAATGCGGTAGATACGGTAAACGCCGCCCGCGCGGACGTTGACGGGGCTTTGGACGACATCGAACAGTACAAGAACGACACGACGGCCGAGGTCGCCCAACTGTCCGAGCAAATCGGGGAACAGCAAGGCACCACCGTCAAAAGCGGCGGCGCGGCTATCGGGACGCTCGACCTCGACAACGATGTTTTCAACATCAGCGGAGGCGCGGCGTGATTATAAAATTTACGGGGAACGAGCCGCCCGCGCGGTACTACCGCGTCGGCGTGCAGGGCGACAACGGGACGGGCTGCCTTGTATTCGAACTCGCCGCCGAGCAGGGCGGCGTGAGCCTTGCCGAATATAAGCCGTTCCTTAAAATGCAGACGCCGGACTTATCGTTCGCCGACAAGGACGGCAATCTTGAAATCACGCCCGACGGCGACGGCGTACTGCGCTTGCGCTACGCCCTGACCCGCGCCGTCACGCGGAACCGCTCCGTCGATATGCAACTGCAATTCGAGGATTATTCCGCGCCGGGCGTGGCGGTGTGGCAAACCGCCGTATTCAACGTGTCTTTCGCCCCCACGCTCCCCGCCGAGGGAACCGTAGCCGACAACAACCCGACAATCCTGCAAGACCATGAAAAGCGCATACACACGCTCGAAACCGCGCCCGCCCCCGTATTCGAGGCGCAAAGCCGTTTCGGGTTCCCCGCGGTCGGCGCGGCCGGCATTGTTTACATCGACCGCGATGCGAACGCAACTTACCGCTTTGATATTGACACAGGCGTATATTATGTAATCGGCTCTGATTACAACGATATAAAAACTATAAACGCAAACGGAGGTACAGACTAATGGCAAACAAGACCTTAAACGCGACTTTGATTATTCGGCACGGCACGGCGGCCGAATGGGCGGCGCAAAACCCGATTTTGAAAAAAGGCGAACTCGGGTACGAAATCGACACGGGCAAGTCCAAAATCGGCGACGGCATTACCGAATGGAACGACCAGAAATACGCCTCGGGAACCCCTGTCGCCGTGCGGGGCGAAAGCCCGGCCACGGGCGACACCGATTACGACGTGGGCGCGCTGTGGCTCGACACGGCGCATAATACGGTGTACTTTTTGGCGGCGAAAAACGGGACTGCCTTGTGGCTCCGTCTGGCGAACGCGAGCGAACTCGCGGTTGTGGACGAAGCGAAAGCGGCGCAAAAACTGAAAACGGCGCGCAGCATAGGCGCGAGCGGCGCGGCCACCGGCTCGGCTTCGTTCGACGGGAGCGGCGATATAACGATTGTCCTCGCCCTTGCCGACAGCGGCGTAACGGCGGGAACCTATACCAAACTGACCGTCAACGCGAAAGGCGTCGTGACAAGCGCGGCGCAGGTCACGGCGGCCGACATACCGAGTTTAACGCTTTCCAAAATAACCGACGCGGGAACGGCGGCGGGCAAAAACGCGGGGACGGCGGCGGGCAACGTGCCTTTGATAGGCTCGGACGGGAAACTGCCCGAAAGCCTTATACCGTCCGTCGCCATAACCGACGTTTTCGAGGTGGGAAGCGAGGGGGACATGCTCGCGCTGTCCAACGCCGAAAAGGGCGACGTCGCCATACGGACGGACAATTCGACCGTGTTTATCCTTTTCCAGACTCCCGCGACGACGCTCGCGAACTGGAAGCAACTTGTCTTGCCCGTCAGCGTGTTGAGCGTGAACGGGCAGACGGGCGCGGTCACGCTGACCACGAGCAACATCGCCGAGGGGTCGAACAAATATTACACCGAGGACAGGGCGGCGGCAAGTTTCAGCACGAATTTCGCCGCGAAGTCCGTTACGGGTTTGTCCGACGGCGCGGCGGTCGTTCTGACCACCGACACGGTGACGATTAACGGGGGTGTGGCGTAATGGCAGTTAGGAACATAACCGGCACAATTCAAGTGCGCCGCGATACGGCGGCGAATTGGGAAAGCGTTAACCCCGTTTTAAGGGAGGGCGAATTCGGGTACGACACGACAAATAAAATCATGCGTATCGGCGACGGCGCAACGGCGTGGAAAAATCTTTTTACATTGATAGGAAAAACCATTGCGTCATGTTCTTGGGACGAAATCGCCGCCATATCTGACTCGGGTACCGCGCCGTCGATATTTAGGGTTGGCGATAAAAAAACCGCAGTTTTGTCAACGGGCGAAAAAGTCACATTTGTCATTATGGGATTTAACCACGACGATTTAGCGTCCGGCGGGAAAGCGGGCATAACTTTCGGCATGGAAAATCTTTTTGCAACGAAATCCCGAATGAACGCAACAAGTACGAATAAGGGGAGTTGGGCTGCGTCCGAAATGAGAAATACAAAGATGCCGACAATCTATTCGTACCTCCCATCAGATTTGCAAGCGGTTATTAAGGAAGTAACAAAAAACACGGTAACGCTTGACGGCGGGGATCTAACCGTATCGATACAGCCGACAACTGACACGTTATTCCTATTTTCCAGAAAAGAAATTTACGACGCAACCGCTGCGAACTACGTTAGCGAAGGCGAGCAATATGAATATTGGCGCATAAACGGGAAAACAAACGCTAGCCGAGTTAAATATCTTTCAGACGGAAAGGGAAACGCCGAGTCTTGGTGGTTGCGCTCGTCCTCTGCCACTACAACGAGTTACTTTTTGGGCGTATATTCAAGCGGCACCCTAATCACCACCGGTAGTGCAACATCATCGTACGGCGTTTGCATGGGCTTTTGCGTTTAATCCAAAAACTGAAAAATTCAAGGAGGCACAATAAAAATGACTTACCACATCACACAAACACCGCCACCGCCCATGGCAACCGCGAAAGAAATTTACGAGGCATCCGGCGGGCGTGGGTACGTTGAAAACGGCGAACTGCATTTAATGTCGCCGCAAGTGCATTACGTGTACAAATTCGAGGGTTCGCCCGCCGGTTGGCACATGCGCAACGACAGGACGAAAGTAGACTATTACCTCGGCGGCGGCGCAAGCCCGACGGTAAACCTGGAAAATATCGAAGTTAAAGACGAGGCGTATTGGGGCGAAATCGTTTACACGCCCGAAACAGCCGCGCTCGCCGCCGAGGTGCAAAATGGATAGCGACGCGTCCGGAACGCCCGGCAAATTCAAGCGGTTTAACGCCGGCCTCGCCTACTACCTTGACAATGCGTTCAAATTCTTTTTCACGCTGTTCAAGTTCTTTATCAAGGTTGCGGGTGTTATTGCCCTTACATTCCCTTTCGTGCTGTTCGGCATGTGCCTTGTGTCGCCCGACAGCGCGATAAAAACCCTCGAAGCCTTAACCGCCCTAATACGGCTTATCATTGACCTATTCAAAGGGGTAGGCTAAAACAATCCGCGCGAGCGGTTAACATACAAAAAATAAAAAGGAGGGCATTAGAAATGCCGACACAAACAAGAGTCTTGAAAGTAGACGGCGAGGTCGTTATCGCGGAAAAGTACGAAACGCTCACGC
>JAISFM010000085.1 GCA_031263605.1 Clostridiales bacterium
ATCCCGCCGTTACTGTTCCCGACAGCAATGACCTTTATTTAGAGAATCCGGACGACGGCCATACCTATAACTTCGCGCCCTTTGCGGCGCGGTACTTACGCATTTACGGCGTAACCGTTAACAACGACGCGCGATACTCCGTATGGGAAGAGGTTCAGGCGTGGGCGCACGAGGATACATACCCCGAGAAGAGCGGGCGGGCGATTGTGTCGGCGTCCGGCTTGTCCGATTTCTCCGTGCCGCACGGCACGGGCAAAGGCGCGGTACTTGCCGACGGGCGTTTGCCTGTTGCGGTAGGCGTTAGCGACGATGCGGGCGGGACGGAGACTTTGCACGGGACGTGGGCGGCTTCCGATTTTGACGGGACGGTTTCGGGGCAGTATAACCTTGTGTTTACGCCCTCCGATTTGCCGTCGGATTTAACCGACGTTTATAACCTGCTTTCCGTTACCGTGACCGTGTCGCCCGCGCCGGATAAGTCCGCTTTGGCGGCGGCAATAGCGGACGCGGAGGAGTTGACGGAAACCGATTACACGCCGTCCACATGGTCGCCCTTCGCGACGGCGTTGTCAAACGCGAGAGCCGCCCTGGCCGCAAGCCCGATCCCGCAAGAGGAAGTGAACACGAAAACGTCGGCCTTGACGGGGGCGCAGGGCGCGTTGGTCCTCCGCGCCGACAAGACCGCGCTGGCTTCGGCGATCGCCGACGCGCAGGGCTTGAGCGCGGACGCTTATACCGCCGCGACGTGGGCGGATCTCGCCCAACCGCTGGCCGACGCGATTTCTATGCGGGACAATCACGAGGCGACGGCCGCAGCGGTTTTGCTCGCTTTAACCGATTTGCAAGACGCGCTGGACGATTTGATAGCCCGCGCCGACAAAACCGCTTTACAAAACAGGTACGACGAGTTGAAGGGCACCGACGAAGGGGGCTATACGGCGGCGACATGGAGCGGCTTTTCGTTCGCGCTGAACGAAGCGGAAGCCGTATTGGGTAAAGCCGCCGCCCAAACCTCGCAAGCGGAGGCCGACGCGGCTTTGAAGGGGCTGAACGACGGTTTCGCCGCGCTGACCGCAAAAAATGATTTCGCCGCCTTAAACGCGCTGTTGGCCGCCGAAGCGAGCCGCGACGCGGATATTTACACGCCCGCCACAAAGTCGGTATACCAAACGAAATTGGGGAGTGCTCAATCGGTCGCCGCCGACGACGAGAGCGGGCAGGCGGCTATCGACGGCGCGGTATCGGAATTGAACGAGGCGATCGCCGCCTTGCGTGTCAAGGCAGATAAAACCGCGCTGAACGCCGCCCTGCAAGGGCGAATCACCGCGTCCGGCGCGTATACCGCGAGTTCGTTCAACGCCTACACTTCGGCGTTCGAGGCGGCGCAGGTAGTAAACGAGGATTTGGAAGCGATTCAATCAGAGGTTGACGCGGCTTTGCAGGAGTTGAACGCAAAAATTGACGCGTTGACGGCGCTCGCCGATAAAACCGCGCTGAACGCCGCCATCGCGGCCGCGGAAGCGGTTGACACGGAAGGCTGTACGGACGAGAGCGTCGCGTTTTTAGAGGACGCGATTTTATACGCCAAGGGCATTGCGGCGAGCAACGACGTGCCGCAAGCCGACGCGGACGAGGCGGCCGAATTGCTGAACGAGGCCGTCGAGGGGTTGGAAAGGCCTGTCGAACCGTCAGACCCCGCCGACCCGACAGAGCCGACCGATCCGGCTGATCCGACCGACACGACCGAGACCCCTAAACCTACCGAACCCGAAGGGGGCTGTTCCGATTGTTCCGGCGCGGCGCAACTGCTGCCCGTGTTAGGCCTTTTGGCCGCCTGCCTTTTCCTGTTTAAAAGAAAAGCGTAGTTTTAAAGTGTAGTATCGGCAGCCGCCAATGGACGGTTGCCGATACCGCAGCATTTTAACAAAAGAATAACACATCTGACTTTGGCTTTTAGGATATGAACCGTGAAAAGAACCTTTTTTCGTACTGCATTGAGTACGAAAAAGAACCTTTTCGCGTTTCCTATCTCAAAAATCCAAAACCCGTCTTGTGTAATTCTTTTGTAAAAATGCCGCACGCGGCCGCTATCGTAATTTTACAATTTTCACGCGCCGCCGTGTTTGTGCCGCCGCTTTTTTGCGGAAGGGAGAACGATTTATGAAAAGAAAAAGAGTTTTGAGCGGTTTGGGCGCGTTGGCGTTCGCCTGCCTGTCGGCGGGGGTACTCGCCGCGACGGGGCGGAAACCGCCGCCGACCGTTTCGGCCGCCGCGCCGAACACTACGCGGGAATTTACGATCGCGGGCTTTGTTGAATATTACCCGTTCACGGAAACGTCCCACGCCGAGCAAACGCGCGGCTTGGCGGCGAGCGGCTTGAACTGGATCGATTTGCCGCTGACGTATTCCAATCCCGGCACGACGACGGCCAACTTGAACGCCGACACCTTCGATTGGGACGCTTTCAATACTTTGAGCGGCGAGTTGGGCGTTTACTTTTCCATGACGACCAACAACAATTCCTATTCCGGCGCGGAGATCGCGAAGGCCGTCGCGCGCGCCGGGGATTTGGACCGCTGTATCGCGTATTACGTAAAGGACGAGCCGTCTTCGGCGCAGATTCCCGCCGTCGCGGACGCGTTCAAGCAGTACCGACAGGCCGACCCCGGCCGTTTCCCCTATGTCAACCTTTTCCCGAACTACGCGGGGGCTTCCAATTTAGGCGGCAGTTACGAGGACTACGCGCGGCAATGGGTCGCGGCGGCGGGGGCGGATAACCTCGAATACCTGTACTTTGACCACTACCCGTTCACCCAAAACGCGGGGAGCGTCCGCGCGTCCTACTTTTCCGACGTTGAAACGATTCGCAAGGTCGCGTACGAGAACGGGAAATTAAAGACCGGGGGCTATACCCAAATGGGGACGTGGAACGGTATGCGCGAGCCTACGCCCGACGAGGCGCGTTGGAGCATGAACTCCCTTTTGGCGTACGGCATGAAAAGCATCAGCCATTTTTGTTGGGTCGCGCCCGCTTACGTTCAGCCGCCCGCAGGCGAGGGCATGGGAAACCATGTTTTGACCTCAACGGGCGCGGAGACCGCGCGGTACGCGCCGATGCAAAGGTTGAATTGGCAGACGCGGCAGTTAGGCCCGGTTTTAATGTCTATCGACACGGCGCACGCCTATCATACCGGCTCCGCGCCGTCCGGGACGGAAGCGTTGCCCAAAAACTTTTTACTGCAACCCGCGAACGCGGGGGACAATTTGATTTTTTCCCTGTGCTACGGCAAGGACGGCGGCTTGTACCTCATGCTGTTCAGCAAGGAACTTTCCGGGTCGAAAAGTTATACGGTCAACGCCGATACCTCTACGGGCATGACGGGCTTGACGTGGTATAAGCCCGATTCGTTCGACGTTCTGCCCACGCCGTCGGCGGGCTTGGAGTTGCCCGCGCCGCAGGAAGTACCCGTACCGTTTTCCGACGGTTCTTTTACCGTCGAATTGCAAGCGGGCGAGATGCGGCTGTATAGGATAGAGGGCGGCGCGGAGATTAAAGAGGACTTGAAAGCCCCGACAATTTCACATAAAAGCGGCGCGTACGTCGGGCGGCAAAGCGTTACGATGTCCGCGCCCGACGCAGGGACGGAGATTTATTACACGACCGACGGCTCCTATCCGACGTACCGTTCGGCGCGGTACACCGCCCCGATTTCCATCGGCGCGGACGGCCAAACCAGTTTCCATACCGTTCGGGCGATCGCGATTCGGGGCGCGGAGATTACCGAGCCCGCCGTGTCGGAACTCATTATCGCCGACGCGTCGGTCAACGCCGCGCAAGGCAAAGCGGCGTACTTTCAAACCGCAAACGGCGTACCCATAGGGACGGAAACGTTCAACGGCTCCGGCACGGCGGGCAGCGTCACCGACGGCGCGTTCGACCCATTTAACGCGTACGGGTCGGCGGATGGCAAGCCGGGCTTTGC
>JAISFM010000113.1 GCA_031263605.1 Clostridiales bacterium
TTCGCGTTTAGGTTTCGCAACAACTCTATTGCCGTGGTGAGGGACGGCTTTCGGGGCGCAAAGCCGGATTTATTTTAGCGCGCGTTCTCGTTCGGCGTAATCCCTAAAATCTTTTTATAGGAGCGGTAGAACGTGGCGTAATCGGCGAAACCGCATTGTACGCAGGCCTTGGTCGGTTTGACGCCCGCGCGGATCAGAGACTGCGCGTTCAGTACTTTCTTGTTGCGGATATAACTCATAACGCCTATGCGGAAAAATTTAGAAAACAGGTGATGCAGGTACGATTCGGAAATAAACAGGGCGTTCGCGATTTTTTTCGAGTTCAGATTTTCCGAAATGTTGTCGTTTATATAATTCGTTATGCTCGTTATAACGGGGCTCAACGATTTTAAACCGCTATCCGCGCCGCCGTCAAGATGCTTGATTCTGATGATCAGTTCGTTGAGGAACGATTTGAACAGGATTTTTTTATCCTCCTCGCCGCATTGGGGCGCGAGTTTCAAAAGGCTGAAAAAAAGGCCCGTTATATCGTTCCTCGACGCCAAATGATACAACTGGTTCTGCTGACCGAGAACCGGCAAGAGATAGTCCTCGACAAGCGGGGCAGGGAAATTGATACGGAACCGCTCGTATGTTTTCGGCGAATTGATGGTTAGGAAATGGTACTGCGTCGGCTTGATGATCAAAAAGTCGTAGGGCGTCAACTCGGTCGAGGAACTTTCTATGACGATATTCGCGTCGCCTTGAATGAAAAGCAGCATCTCATAAACGTTATGGCAATGCTTATGGGAATTGGACTGTTGCGGCGTTTGCGTTATTTCGTATATGAACTCGATATCGGAGTTCAAGACTATCCAAGTGTGCATTTAAACAGTATACAGGATAAGTGCATAAAATGCAAGCATTATCGACAATTTCGGTTATTGTTTTTTATTGTTTTTTCCCACGAATCATTGTATAATTAAGGTATGGAAAATAATAGGGTTGTTACGAAACCCGACGCGCCGGAAGCCCTCGGGGGGACCGTTGTTTCGAGGGGGCCTGTCGGCGGGGCGCGGATAAAGCGCGGGGGAGGCAAATGGATTTTCGCAAATTAAAAAATCCGCCCGCGGAATACAGGGGAATGCCGTTTTGGTCGTGGAACGGCGAACTTGAAAAGGGCGAATTGATACGGCAGGCGCGTTTGTTGAAGGCTATGGGCTTCGGCGGTTTTTTCATGCATTCGCGTTCGGGGCTGGTTACGGAATACCTTGGGGAGGAGTGGTTCGGGCTGATCGCCGCGTGCGCGGAGGAGGCGGAAAAACTCGGGCTGTACGCGTACATATACGACGAGGACAGATGGCCCAGCGGCTCCGCCGGCGGGCGCGTGACAAAGAACCCTCGATACCGCTCGAAATATATTTCCATGCGGCTGTTCGGGCGCGAGGAGTTTGACCTCGGCAATTTCGGGCAGGAATACCTTGCGTCCTTCGCCGTGCTTTTGACGGAGGGGGGCGACCTTGTCGATTACTATCCCGTTACCGACCGCCTCGATATAAGGGACGGGTACAAGGCGGCCGTGTTTTATGTGGAGGAGATGTCGAAAGACCCTTTCTATAACGGCTATACTTATCTCGATACGCTGAACCGCGAGGCGACGGAACGCTATATAGCGGAAACGCACGAAAAGTACAAGGCGGCGGTGGGGGAAAAGTTCGGCAAACAGATCGTCGGGATTTTCACGGACGAGCCGCACCGCGGCTGCGTTTTCGGCGGTTTTTCGCTCGAAAACGAAAACAAGCGCAATATGGTCCCCTATACCTATACATTGCCCGCCGTCTTTTTCGAGGCGAATGGCTACGGGCTTATAGAAAAGTTGCCGGAACTGTACTATAAAAAGAACGGCGAAAATTTTTCCAAGGTATCTTACGACTACATATCGACGGTACAAAAGATGTTTCTCGACAATTTCGCAAAGCCTTATCACGACTGGTGCACCGAAAACAACCTTACCGTCACGGGGCATATCCTGCACGAGGATTCGCTGACCGCCCAAACCGCCGTCAGCGGAAGCGTTATGCGGTACTATGAATACATGGATTACCCGGGCGTGGATATACTCACCGAAGGGAACCGCTGTTATTGGGTCGTTAAACAGGTTCAATCCGTCGCGCGGCAACTCGGCAAGCCCTTTGCGCTGTCGGAGTTGTACGGGTGCACGGGCTGGCAGTTCAACTTTGAGAGCCATAAAAACGTAGGGGACTGGCAGGCCGTCCTCGGGATCAATATGCGTTGCCATCATTTGAGTTGGTACACCATGGAGGGCGTGGCGAAGCGCGATTACCCCGCCAGCATTTTTTACCAATCCGCTTGGTACGACAATTATAACTATGTCGAGGAATATTTCGCGCGCATGGGGTACGCTTTGTCGCAGGGCGAGCCGACGGCGGACATACTGGTCGTCAATCCGGTGGAAAGCGTTTGGGGGTACGCGCGGAAAGGCTGCTTTAAAGATTTTACCCCTTTAAACGGCGACGTGAAAGCCCTCGAAAAGAAATATGCGGATCAATTCCGCGCGCTGACGGACGCGGGCGTCGATTTCGATTACGGGGACGAGGATATTATAGCGCGCAAGGGCGGCGCGGCGGGCGCGGTATTGAGCGTCGGCAAAATGCGGTACAGGGCCGTCCTTATAAGCGGGGCCGATACGTTGCGGGCCTCCACGTTAAAAATTCTTTCGCAATTCGCGGCCGACGGGGGGACGGTCATCCTTTGCGGGGAGAAGCCCGCGTATATCGACGGCATAAAAACAAGCGAAAAATTCGATTTCTGCGTAAGGGCGAAGGACGAAAAGGATGCCGCGGAATTGTGCCGGAAAAACGCGGCGGTCACGCTGACGGCCGTCGGCGGCGCGAAAAACTTTCTGTCCGCGATCCGCAAACTCGGCGAGGGCGAATATCTCGCCGTCGCGCTCAACGCCGACAGGGAAAACGCGGCGGAGGCGGAGTTTGCGTTCTCGGAATCGGCGAACGTATACGAGTTCGACCTGCGCCGCGGGGTCGAAAAGCCGTGCGAATTTGAACGCGGGAAAAATACGACGTCGATTCGGGCGCGCTTTGAAAAGGGGCGCGAAAGAATGTTCGTATTTACGCAAAGGAACGTCGATATAAAAGAAAAGGAAACGGAGGAGACGGGCCGTGTGCGTTTAGAGGGCCCGCTTCCGTATAAACTGTCCGAGCCGAATATCCTCGTACTCGATACGGCGGATTATTACGTGAACGGGGAACGCTGCGGAACGGCGGAAATATTGAAAATAGACAAGGCGGTGAGGGAAAAAACGGGGCTGGCACAGCGCAAGAGCCACATGGTACAGCCGTGGTACAGGAACAAGTATTTTTCGCGCGCCGCGCGGGAAAGCGTCTGTGAATTGAAACTTGAATTTCGTTTTTACGCGGAAAGCCCGCCCGAAAAACTTGACCTTGTATGCGAACGCCCGGAAGACTTTAAACTTTATTTGAACGGGAGCGCGGTTCCGTCCGAGCCGTCGGGCACTTTTATTGATAACAGTTTCAAGGTTATTCCGCTGGACGCGGGCGCGCTGTCCGTCGGCGAAAACGTTTTGGCCATGAAATGCGGTTTTTCGGACTCCGTCGGACTGGAAGCGGCCTATCTTACGGGCAACTTCGGGGTTCGCGTCGAGGGGACGAAAAAAACGGTAACGAAACTGCCGGAAACGCTTTGCGAGAAAAAGCCCATGAGCGAACAGGGGCTGCCTTTCTATTCGGGAAAAATCGCCTTCGGCACCGGCGTAAAGAACGTTCCGGCGGCAAAACTCGTGTTCGACGAGATGAAATGCGCCTATGTGTCGGCGGATTTCGGGACGGAGAGCGAAACGGTGGCCTTTGCGCCGTATGAGACGGATTGGCACGGCGCGCGCGGGGAAATCGGGTTTACGGTATGCTTTACGCGGAGGAACACGTTCGGGCCGCTGCATGTGACGCGCCCGAACCAAGCCGCTTACGGACCGTTTTCGTTTGTAACGGAAGGGGACGAGTGGACGGACGGCTATACATTTTATGACGAGCGCGTCTGTTTCCCGGAGATAAAACTCGGGAAACCGAGGGACGGGGATAAAATCCGAAAAAAGGATAAACGGAGTTGACGCAATGATAAATGTCGCAATCATTGGCGCGGGAAATATCTCGCCGTCGCATCTTAACGCGTATACGCAATTTCCGGCTCGGTGCAGGGTAAAGGCGATCGTCGATATTTACCCCGAAAAGGCGGCGCGGAAAAAGGAACAATTCGCGCTCGACTGCGAAACGCTCGACTCGCAGCCGGACGGGTTTCCGGCAAGCGACGGGGCGTTTTTAAAAACGCTTCAAGAGGCTTACGACGGTATTCCCGACCTGAAATACACGGGGCATACGGGGCAGATAGAAAACGTCCTCGACGCGATAGAAGGCAAAACCGATCTTGCCGTAACCTGCGCGGACGGGCGCAACGCGGTCGAACTTATAACGGCGATATACAAGTCGGGAAGTTCCGGGCGGGCGGTAAGGCTGCCGCTGAAAAAGGGCGACGCGTTCTATACGGAGCGGGGACGCGGCAAGATGCCGCGGTTCCACGAAAAAAAATATTCGGTCGAAAATTTAGCGGAAAAGAATATAATCAATTAGAGGTGTAAAAAAAAATGAACGAAAAAGACGGCATGAACTACGCGCCGGCAATCCAGACCGCTCCGGTATGCAAGAACGGGGATTTCATCTTCTCGGCGGTAGGGTTGGATCACGGGCATATCTACGGGATGACGGGCGGGCTGATCGGGGCGGGCGGCGCGTTGAAGTATGTGTACGATCCGGACCCGAACAAAATCGCGGAATTTCTGAAACTCTTTCCGGGCGCGAAAGTCGCGGCGAGCGAGGACGAGGTATTGAACGACAAAGAAACTTGCCTTGTCGCGGGCGCGCGCATTCCCGGCGACCGCTGTCCGCTCGGCCTTCGCGTAATGGGCAGCGGCAAACACTATTTTACGGATAAGCCGCCGCTTACGACCTTGGAGCAACTCGACGCGGCGAAGAACAAGGTAAAGGAAACGGGCAAAAAATACGCGGTGTATTACAGCGAGAGGCTGCACGTCGAATGCGCCGTGTTCGCGGGGCAACTGATCCAAGAGGGGGCGATAGGGAAGGTGCTTCAAGTCATAGGGCTGGGGCCGCACAGAATAAACGCGCCCTCCCGCCCCGCGTGGTTTTTTGAAAGGGAGCGTTACGGCGGGATTTTGTGCGACATAGGGAGCCATCAGATCGAGCAGTACCTGTATTTCGCGGGCGAGGAGGACGCCGAGGTCGTCCGCAGCCAGACGGCGAATTACGCGCATCCGGAACACCCGGGGCTCGACGATTTCGGCGACGCGATGCTTGTCGGCAAAAACGGGACGTCCAACTATTTCCGCGTGGACTGGTTCACCCCGGACTCGGTGCGCGCGTTCGGCGACGGCAGGACGCTCATCCTCGGCGACGGCGGCTATATCGAACTGAGAAAATACACGGACGTAGGGACGGAACGCGGCGGGGACAACCTGTATCTGGCGAACAACAAGGTCGAAAAACGTTTTGAACTGAAACGCAAAGTCGGCTTTCCGTATTTCGGGCAACTCATTCTGGATTGCCTGAACGGGACGGAAAACGCGATGACGCAGGCGCACGCGTTCAAGGCCGTGGAACTGAGCATAAAAGCGCAAACGGGGGCGGTGAGACTGAAATGAATATGATTTTACGGTGGTACGGGCCGGACGGCGATTCGGTTCCGTTAAAATATATCCGCCAGATACCCGGTATAACCGGCGTGGCGTCCGCGCTGTACGACATCCCCGCAGGGGAGGTTTGGCCGGAGGAACGCATAGGCGCGCTGAAAAAAGAGATAACCGCAAACGGGCTTGCATTTGAGGTCGTCGAGAGCGTAAACGTTCACGAGGACATCAAACTGGCCAAGCCGACGCGCGACGGGTATATAGAAAACTATATCGAAACGCTTAAAAATCTTTCGGCGGCGGGGGTTCGGTGCGTCTGCTATAATTTCATGCCGCTTTTCGACTGGACGCGGACGGATCTCGCGCGTCCCCTCGGCGACGGTTCGAGCGCGATGTTCTACGAAAAGAGCGTTATCGATAAAATAACCGACCCGATCGAGATGGTACGCGCGATGCGGGACGGCAGCAACGGGTTTACGATGCCCGGTTGGGAGCCCGAAAGGCTGGGGCGCGTTTCGGATCTTTTCGAGGAATACAAGGGCGTCGGCGAGGACAAACTCCGCGGGGCTCTCGCGTATTTTTTGAAAGCCGTGATCCCGTATTGCGAGAGGTGCGGCGTTAAAATGGCGATACACCCGGACGACCCGCCGTGGCATATTTTCGGCCTGCCCCGGATCGTGAAAAACGAGACGGATATAGAATCGGCGTTGAACGCCGTGGATAGCCCGTACAACGGCTTGACGCTGTGCAGCGGCTCGCTGGGGGCGAGCGCGGAGAACGATATACCGGCGATGGCGCGCAGGTTCGGCAAGGCGGGGCGGATACACTTCGCGCACGTAAGGAACGTGCGGCGCGACGGAGGGGACATTTGCGAGACCTCACATTTGTCGTCCGACGGGTCGCTCGATCTGTACGAAATCATGAAAGCGTACCACGACGCCGGTTTTGACGGTTACGTGCGCCCGGATCACGGGCGCAATATATGGGACGAAAAATGCCGCCCGGGGTACGGCCTCTACGACCGCGCGCTGGGCATAGCGTATCTGAACGGATTGCGGGAAGCAATCGTTAAAGGAGAAAAGAAACATGCGGTTTAAGGATAAGGTCGCCGTTATTACCGGCGGGGCGGGCGTTCTTTGTTCGGAGTTCGGCGCGGCTCTGGCAAAAGCGGGCGCGAAAGTCGCGCTGCTCGATTTGAACGAAGCGGCGGCGCGGCAAAAAGCCGCCGAAATTGAAAAAGACGGCGGGCGGGCGATAGGCATAGGCTGTAACGTACTGGATACGGACAGCGTGAAAGCGGCCGCCGAGAAGTCGCTCGGCGCGTTCGGCCCGTGCGATTTCCTCATAAACGGGGCCGGCGGGAATAACGCGAAAGGCTCGACGGAGGACGAGACGTTCGGGGCGGGCGGTAAAACCTTTTTCGATATAGACCCGAAGTGGTTCGGGTTTGTGTTTGAGTTGAACCTGTTGGGGACGGTGATTCCCACGCAGGTTTTTGCGGGGCAGATGCTCGGCAGGGAGGGCGGCGCAATACTGAACATTTCGTCGATGAGCGCGCCTTGCCCGATGACGAAAGTGCCGGCTTACAGCGCGGCGAAGGCGGGCATATCGAATCTGACGCAATGGCTTGCCGTATACTTTGCGGAGTCCAAAATACGCGTAAACGCGATTGCGCCGGGATTTTTGATTACGGGGCAAAACAAGACGCTTTTGATGAACGGGGACGGCTCGCTGACCGACAGGAGCCGAAAGATATTGAGCCATACGCCGATGCGCAGGTTCGGGCAGCCGTCGGATCTGATCGGGGCCGTCAAATTTTTATTGGACGGTTCGGAATCGGGCTTTATAAACGGAGTCGTCCTTCCGATTGACGGCGGCTTTATGGCGTACAGCGGGGTATAGGGAAAAATGGGTTCGACGACTGCAAGCATGGCGAAGGAATACATACTGCCGCGAAGGATATTGGCTTCTTTTAAAGCGGAGAACGGCGCGGCGTTGTTAAAGGACGGCTACGACCAGCCCGTTTTACACGCGGAGGCGTTCTGCACCCTGCAAGCCGGGGGCTATATCCTTTTGGATTTCGGGACGGAGATCAGCGGGGGCGCGCAACTGATCGTATACCACTGCGGCGAAAAAAGAAACGCTGAAATACGCATACGTTTCGGCGAATCCGCTATGGAGGCGCGCGCGGACCTCGGGGAAAAAAACGCGGGCAACGACCACGCCGTCCGCGACGCCGTGATATATGTTTCGAGATTCGGGCAGGATGAGTACGGAAATACCGGTTTCCGGTTTATACGCGTGGACAACGCGGATTCCGTCCCTATCAGTTTTTTACAGATTAAAGCCGTATGGAACAAAAGGATAATCGACCGCGCGGGGCGTTTTTCCTGCGGCGACGGGACTGTCGATAAGATATACGAAACGGGCGCGCATACCGTATACCTGAATATGCAGAACTATATTTACGACGGGGTAAAGCGCGACAGGCTTGTGTGGATGGGCGACTTGCATCCGGAAATATCGGCGATAGCGATGCTGTACGGTTACGACGGTATCGTCGAGAAAACCCTGGACTTTATGCGCGACGGATACGGGCCCGACACGTGGATGAACGGCATTCCGTCCTATTCCATGTGGTGGCTGATTACGCACCGCACATGGTACGGGCATTTTGGGAACGCCGGCTATTTAGCGCGCCAAAAGGGCTATATGAAAAAACTCGCGCTGAATCTTGCGGCGGCCGTTCGCCCGGACGGTTCGTATGCGCTAGATGAAAGGTTTTTCGATTGGCCGTCGCGGGGCTTTGCGGACGCGGAAAATTGCGGCGTACACGCGCTGCTCGTTATCGCGCTCCGAGCCGCCGCCGAAATGCTGCGCTTGCTCGGCGAGGAAGCGGCCGCCGGGGCTTGCCTGTCCTCCGCTTTGCGCTTGGAAAAAAACGCGCCCGATTTCAGAAAGGGGAATAAGGGGAGCGCGGCGTTACTGGTATTGGCGGGCCTTGCCGACGCGGAAACGGCGGACCGCGAGTTGTTTCGCGGCGGCGCGGACGGCGTTTCGCCGTTTATGGCCTATTATATTTTTTCGGCCATGGCAAAGGCGGGCAATACAGGCGGCGCGTTGCGCGTGCTCAAAGAATATTACGGGGCGATGCTTTCGCTCGGCGCGACGTCTTTTTGGGAGGCGTTCGACATCGACTGGCTGAAAGGCGCGAAGCCCGTTGACGCCCTTTTGGAGGCCGGCGAGTACGACGTGCACGGGGATAACGGGAAGCACTGTTATACGGGCTATCGCAACAGCCTGTGCCACGGGTGGGCGTGCGGGTTCGTCGCGTTTTTGTATGAGCGCGTATTGGGGATTCGGATACTCGAACCCGGCTGTAAAAAGTTGCGAATATCGCCCGATCTCGGAGATTTGAAATGGGCGGAAGGGACAATGCCTACGCCTTACGGAACGATTCGGGTTCGCGCCGAAAAAAAGAAAAACGGGCAAACCGAAACCGAGGTTTATCCGCCCTCGGAAAAAATAGAGATTGTTCGCAGAAACGAATACGGCGGCTAAATTCGGCGTCCAAAAAACATACGGCACGTAAGAAACCAATGGGCAATCTTTGAGAATGGGCGAATCGAGAGTTCTTTATTGCGCCCGCAGCCCCGCGTCACGCCGTAAAGACGCCGGCGAGGGCAGTCGTCGCCAAACATAAAACCACCCCGAACGCGAGCGGCAAAAAGAAACTGACGATTGCCCATTTCAGGCCCGTTTCGCGCCGTATCGTGATCAAGGCGGTGGCGCAGGGGAAATGCAGCAGGCACAGGATCATCGCGTTGACCGCCGTTAAAACCGTCCAGCCGCGCGCGGTCAGCAACGAATGCAGGG
>JAISFM010000167.1 GCA_031263605.1 Clostridiales bacterium
CCCATTGCGGGGCGGGGCGGGGGGGTTTTGGCGGGGCAAATTTTTTGAAAAATTTCCCCCCCGCGACCCTTTCAAAAACTTTCAGCATTTGTCATACGAGCCGCACAGCATTGCGTTATCACAGCGCGGAAACGTGTACCTGCCGGTCATTGCTACGGAAACCGTGTACCTGCCGATCATAGTGCGGAAACGTATACCTGTCGGTCATTGCTGCGGAAACGTGTACCTGTCGGCCATTACGAGGAGCGCGAACGCCCCGTTTGTCATTGCGAGGAGCGCGAAGCGAGACGAAGCAATCTCTACCGGACAGGGGAACGCCCGCGCGCTTTCCTCTCTCATTCCGAATGCGCACCCCCATGTCATGATCTGAGCGAAGCCGAGAAATCTCCGACCGATAAAAAATTCCCCTCCCACGGAGGGGTGCCGCCAACGGCGGCGGGGTGGTTGCGCCTTTCTTGTCATTGCGGGGAGCGCGACGCGCGCCGCGGCAATCTCTACCGAACACGAAACGCGCCTTTTTACACGGAGATTGCCGCGTCGCGCGTTCCGCGCTCCCCGCAACGATATGCCGCGTGTATAATCAACGCTTTTTGTACGCTCCCCGCGCCGCGTATCCTTTTACTTTTTGCCGGATTTGTGGTACAATAACCGTAATGGAAAAAATAATCGTAAACGCGTCTAAAAAATACGATATTTTGATCGGCAAAGGCCTGCTGGCACAGGCGGGCGCGTTGTCGCGCGCGGTTTTGAACGGACGAAAAATCGCGCTGATCGCGGATTCTAACGTGGCGGGATTGTATCTGAAACCGGCGCGGGAAGCCTTTGTGCAAGCGGGCTTCGAAGTCCTGCCCTTTATTTTCCCGGCGGGCGAACAATCCAAACGCATAGCCGAATACGCGGGGATTTTGAGTTTCCTCGCCCAAAACGGCTTTGCCCGCTCCGACGCGGTGGCCGCGCTCGGCGGCGGCGTGACGGGGGACTTGGCGGGGTTCGCCGCCGCGACGTATATGCGCGGGATTCAATTTGTCCAACTGCCGACCACCCTGCTCGCGATGGCGGACTCCTCGGTCGGCGGCAAAACCGGCATAGACTTGCCCGAAGGGAAAAATTTGGCGGGAGCGTTTTGGCAGCCGTCGCTGACGGTCGCCGACGCCGCCCTTTTAGCGTCCCTGCCGGAAACGGAAATCCAAAACGGCGCGGCGGAAATTATCAAGGCGGGCGTTCTCGCGGGCGGCGAATTGTGGGATTTATTGCAAAACGGCGGGAAATTCACCGACGAAAACGTCATTGCCCGCGCAATCCGGCTGAAACGCGACATCGTCGAGGCCGACGAGTTTGAATGCGGCAAAAGGCGGCTCCTCAATTTGGGGCATACGGCCGCCCACGCCATAGAATTGTTGAGCGACTACACAATCCCGCACGGCGCGGCGGTCGCCAAAGGCTTGGCGTTGATTCTGGGCGCGGGCGTCCGGCGCGGGCTCACCGGCGCGGACACGCGGGGCGCGGTTTTGAAACAGTTGGAGCGGGCGGGGCTGGACACCTCGCCGACGTTCCCGATCAAGGACATTGCGCGGGCGTGCGCGGGCGACAAAAAGAGCGCTGGCGGGCGAATCGCCTTGATCGTCGCGCGCGGCATAGGCGATTGCCGCGCGGAGGAAATGCCGCTCGGCGGATTGGAAGAGTTCTTTAATGCATGATAAATGACCAATGACCCATGATAAATAAATGATAAATGACCAATGATAAATGATAAATTTCGGATAGGGTTTGATAAATCGGTGTCACACGTGGGCAAGAAACATAGATTATAACAAAAGTTTCTTATTCGACAGGTCAACCGTTTATGATTTATGAGAGTGGACAAATGGCGTTGCTGACAGTCATTGCGAAGAGCGCGGAACGCGCGACGCGGCAATCTCTATATAAAAAGGCGCGTTTCGTGTTCGGTAGAGATTGCCGCGTCGCGCTTCGCTCCTCGCAACAAGTCTAATGACCGGTAGCAATGCGGTTTGCACACTCCCTCATTTATCATTTATTTATCATTAGATTAGTCGTTAGATTATATAAAATGGTTGATAACATCGAAATTTTGCCTTCCGAATTGAAAGGGGAGGTCATACCGCCGCCCTCGAAGTCCCACCTGCACCGGTTGCTGATCGCGGCGGCGTTGGGCGAGCGCGCTTGCGGCATACAACCGGTTTCGGATGCCGCCGACGTCGCGCGCACCGTCGATTGTTTGGTCAATCTGGGAGCGCGTATCGATATCGGGAAAAATGCGGACGGGTCCGAACGCGGGTATACCGTGGAGCCGATCCGCTTCTTTGAAGGGCGAAAGGACCCCGTTTTGAATTGCGGCGAGAGCGGCTCGACCCTGCGGTTTTTACTGCCCGTCGTCGGGGCGTTGGGCTGCGGCGGCACGTTCGTCGGCGAGGGCAGGCTGCCTTCCCGCCCGATCGCGGATCTTGCGGCGTGTATGCGGCGCGGCGGCTGTACGGTTTCGGACGGTTTTCCGCTCAAAGTATCGGGCCGGTTGCGCCCCGGCAACTATACCGTGGCCGGCGGCGTCAGTTCGCAGTTTATCACGGGTCTGTTGTTCGCGCTGTCGCTGTTGGACGGCGACAGTTATATACAGGTAATCGGGGATACGGTCAGCAGAAACTACATAGAAATGACCCGTTCCGTATTAGAAAATTTCGGAAAGCCGGTTGAAGTACTGGGCGACGGGTACAAGATCGGCGGGCGGCTCGGGAGCGGCGGGGCGCGGCCGCGCGTGGGCGGCCGGTATGTCGCCGAGGCCGATTGGTCAAGCGCGGCGTTTTGGCTGGCGGCGGGGGCGTTGACGGGCAATGTAACGGTACGGCAATTGGACGCGCAGTCGCCGCAAGGCGACAAGGCAATAGCGGGCATTCTGCAAAGCATGGGCGCACAATTTTCCGGACATTTTTCTTTAAGTGAGCCCGTCACGGATTGCCCGTCAAAAGAAAATAGTCCGGCCAAAAAAGAAAAATCGGTCAGGGAACTTTTATCGGGTTCACAATCGAATAATGCAGAATGCAGAATGCAGAATGCAGAATGGAAGGACAAGAATAATGCACAATGCACAATGCACAATGTACAATTAAAGGACAATGCGGAAAGCGCAATGCGGAGTGCGCAAATAAAGGAAAAATCCGAAACTGTGGACTGTGGACTGTGGACTGTGGACTGTGAAAATACTTCTCAATTCTCAATTC
>JAISFM010000157.1 GCA_031263605.1 Clostridiales bacterium
TAAAGAAAATCGGCAATTTAACATGTACGTTGCCGATAACTTTGCATAATTTTTTACTTTACATTAGGCGTATTATGTAAAGCTTTACATAAGGGGGCTGGACGGACGAACAGATCGGCAAGGTCATAGCGGCGGGCGTGAGCGCGAGGCAGATGTACAAACAGGCGGGCAATTCGATCGTATTGCCCGTATTGGAAGCGATATTCACAAAATTATTTAAGGACGGCAGATTATGGAGTTAAAGGCATTGCATACGAAAGAACTTGACCGTTGGATAGCGGAGCGGCATTATCTCAAATCCGCGCCCGTAGGCGCGGCCATACGGTTGGAGTTTACCGATAACGGGCGGCGAATCGGCGCGATGATGTTCGGGCGGCCCACAAGCCCGAAAATTGACCAAAAACACACGCTCGAACTGACGCGGATGTTTTTTGTGGACGATACCGAACGGTTTGCCGAAAGCAAGGCCCTCGCTATGGCGCGTCGGTTTATCCGCAGAAATTGCCCGCAAATCCGGGGGCTTATCGCCTATTGCAGCACGGCGGCGGGGCATCGGGGGACAGTCTACGAAGCGGACGGTTGGTTTAAGATTTCCGAGAGCCGGAGCGGTACGGGAAGTTGGGCAAACCGCCCGAACAGGCAAAACCGCGATCTGTCCGTCAAACTCAAATTCGGCAGGACGCCGTAAAAATATAGGTGAGGAAATGAAAAAAGCAAAGCAAGAGGACTACGGCGCGGAACTGCAAAAGGAATACGATGTCTGGGCGCACATTTACGAGTATGGCGGCTCCGACCCGTTTTATGCGGATGGCATTGGGTTGTACCTTACGCGCAATCACATCTTGAATTATCGCAGGAAGATCAAGGAAACCATGCTGCCGGAAAACTACCCCGCCGCATATTACAAAGAGATACCGCCCGAAGTGGATCGCGATTATATGGCGCGTCCCGACGAAATCCGCGCGGCGGCGCGGGTGTCGCTCGCGAGATACAAGGCCGATACTAACTATCAATACTTGTTAAAGCACCGTGAGGACTTTACCGAAAAGACGCGGGGCAAATTAAGCATTGACAGTGTAATAAACTACGCAACGGGATTGGAACGCGCTATCGCGGAAGACAAACTTGTGGATATGCGGCGGCACGAACGCTGCGAAAGCTATCTGAAAGATTTCGAGGACTGCGTCAACCGTATGCGGGCGGCCCCGCCCGAAACAGTCCAGCGTTCGGTGTTTTCCCTATCCGCCGATTCGACGGCCGAAACCGACGGGAACGAAAGCGGCGACGATAGCTTTGACGAGGGCGCGGGCGAGGAATACGACGAACGGGAAACGGACGGCGGCGAGGCCGTAACGCAGGAGGAAGAAAAAGCCGAGCCGCCTGCCGATGAAAAAGCCGAAACCGCCGAGCGCGTGAATGAAGGATCGCCGCCCTTGCCGAGCGCGGGGATATTAAAGGTGACGCAATCCGAATGGGACGAAATCGGCAAAGACCGCAAGGGCGAACATACAAGGGGCGTTTGGGAATTTCGCGGCGGGGATTTCCCCGAGGATTGGATAGGCAGGAAAACCGTCATCGAACAAGCCCTGCCTAACAGCGCATTCGAGCGGAGCGGCAGGGAAAAAGAGTACGGCCACGGTTCCGTCCTTATAACCGAGGGGAACGGTTTTGAAATAATTGCCGACGAAGCAATTGCCGATAAAGGCGGGAACGGCGAGGCGCAACCGGCCGGCACGCCGTATGACAATATCCCCGACGAATTGAAACGCCTTAAACAATGGACGGCGTACAGGACGTATCCCGACAAAGAAACGGGCAAGCTGCGTAAAGCCATGATAAGCCCGATCGATTCGAGTTTCGCCCATAGCGACAAGCCGGAAACGTGGGCAAGTTTTGAACGCGCAAAGGCCTATGCCGACAGATACAGCCAATATTATAGGGGTCTGGCGTTTTCGTTGAGCAGCGGCATCACGTTCATTGACATTGACCACGCCATAAAGGACGGCGTAATCGTATCGCCGGAAGCGAAGCGGCTTTTAACGTTAATGCCCGACACGTATACGGAAATATCCGTCAGCGGCACGGGCATACATATTTTATTGAAAGGCAGATTGCCGAGCGACGCATACCGCAGGAACGACAAAAAAGGGATCGAGATGTACGATAATCGGCGGTTCATCTGCATGACGGGCGACACGCTGAACGGCAGCCGCGAAATCAAGGACTATTCCGACAGGATAGCGGGCATTGCTTATGAGTTCGCGGGGAAACGCCCGCCGATAAGGGAATACGCCGCCTTGCCCGCCACGCAGTCCGACAAGGACTTGATGGATCAAATATCCAACAGCCGTTCGTCGGTTAAGTTCAATGCGCTGTACAAGGGCGATGTATCCGGCTACCCTTCGCACAGCCACGCCGAGTCCGCGCTTGTATTCATGCTTGCGTGGTGGACGCAAGACCCCGCGCAGATCGACGGCATAATCCGCTCGTCGGGCTTGATACGCCCGAAATGGGACGAGCGGCGCGGCGGCACGACCTACGGCAGCCAGTTGATTGACGAGGCATTATCTACCGTCCGTCAGCGCGGACAGCCGCAATACGCGAAAAAAAGCCAGTATTGCCTATAACGGGCGGCGTATGCGGAATGCAAAAAGCATGGAGCAGGACGCAGTTTCAAGCGAAAAAAAGTTGGGGCGATGTTTATCCCGACCTAACTTTTTTCGGGGCGCAGAAACGAAAAAAACGCCAAAAACATGGAGCAGAACGCCATAAAAAAGGAGGCCGACATGAACTCACGAAGCAAAAAGAATGCAGACGAATGGGATTTTTTCATCAATCCGAAAACGGGCAAAATCCAATACAATGAAAAATGCCTGTCCTGCGCTCACGA
>JAISFM010000194.1 GCA_031263605.1 Clostridiales bacterium
GCTTGCCTGACCGTGGGCATCGTGATGTTTTTGGTGTTCTATATATTCCTCTATAAAGACCCCAAAAAGAAGGCGAAGGATACGGAAAGCGAAATAATTGAGAAGTCGGAAATGTCGGATACCGACGCGAATGCAAGTTGAAAAAAGCAATAGATTAGGTAATAAGTAATAGGTAATAGGTAATAGGTTCGGTCGCGCGTTACTCGCGCGGGTGTAATTTCGCGCAAAGTTGTCATTAGACTTGTTTGCCACAAAAATCCGGTGCAATTCCGCTCGCCTTTTAATTTCGCTGCAAGTCTATTTCGAGCGAAGTCGAGAAAGCCCCGTTTTCCTGTCATTCTGTTTGCCGTGAAGAATCGCAACCTTATTGCGCCCAATTCCCCCGACAATATCTTTTACCTTTTATCTTTTATCTACTACCTACTACCTATTACTTATTACCTATTACTTAATCTATTACCTACTCTTTTACTTTTTTATCTGTCACTATGGATTACACCGTCAACACCGATAGCAAAGGCCTGCGCCTCGACGTTTTCGCCGCCGAACGGACGGGGCTGACCCGCTCCCGCGTTAAAACGCTGATCGGGGGCGGCGCGGTCGCCGTGAACGGCAAGGCGGTTAAGGGCGGCTTTATTTTGAGGGCGGGGGATATTGTGAGCGCGGAAATCCCCGCCGCGCCCGCGCCCGCCAAACTCGCGCCCGAGGACATCCCCTTTACAATCGTTTACGAGGACGGCGATTTGGCCGTGATCGACAAGCCGCGCGGCTTGACGGTACACCCTGCGGGCGGCAAGTATACGGGGACGCTGGTCAACGCTTTGCTGTTCCGGCTGAAAAATTTGAGCGGGATCAACGGCGAGATTCGCCCCGGGATCGTCCACCGCCTCGACAAAATGACCAGCGGCTTGATGGCCGTCGCCAAAAACGACGCGGCGCATCTTTCTTTGAGCCGCCAAATCGCCGAAAAGACCGCCGAACGGATTTACCGGGGAATCGTCGAGGGCGTTGTCAAAGAGGACGGCGGCGTCATTGACCAACCCTTGGGGCGCGACGCAAAGGACCGCAAAAAAATCGCCGTGCGCGCGGGGGGGCGGCGTGCCGTGACGCGGTGGCGCGTCGTGAAACGCTTTAAGCAAAACACCCTTGTCGAGTTCAAATTGGAGACCGGCCGGACGCACCAAATCCGCGTACATTGCCGCTTTATGGGCTATCCGATTGTGGGCGACAAGGAATACGGCTTTAAGAAACAGCGGTTCAACCTGCCCGGCCAAATGCTGCACGCCTGTCGGCTGTCGTTCAACCACCCCGCCACGGGGGAGCGAATGACGTTTCAAGCGGAATTGCCGGAGGATTTTCGGGACGTGCTGAAAAAATTGAAAGACGGGTAAATGGGATTTTGACAATCAGAAATCCGTCGGCGGCCTTATGCGCAGGGACCTCTACGCCAAATGGAATAAAAAATAACCAACAATAAAGCGGGGCGAGCGTTTTGCAATAGAGTTGCTGCGAAACCCCTCCGCACGGCTCTAATCGTTTTGCCCCGCAGCGGCGCGGATATTTTCGCGGGTTATATCTTTGAAAATGTCCGCGCCGCCCGCAGGATTTCATTGACTTTTTTCCGAAATTAAGTTATCCTATATCCATGCAGAGCGAAAAAGATTTTTTGGGCCTGAAAGGCGTTCCGCTGGCGGTCGTCGAGGAGATTCTGAACCGCGCGGCGGACATGAAACGGGCGTATTCGGCGGGCGAAAAGCGGGCGGCTTGCGCCGGAAAAACCGTCGTCACCCTGTTCTATGAGAACAGCACCCGCACGCGCACCTCGTTCGAGTTGGCCGCGAAAGCCCTTTCGGCCAATACCGTCAATATCGCGGTCGCCACCAGCAGCGTCAGCAAAGGCGAGAGTTTAATCGACAACGGCAAAACGCTGGACGCGCTGCGGGCCGACGCCGTGGCGATCCGCCACCCGGCCGCAGGCGCGCCGCGTTTATTGGCGCGGAACATGGCGGCGGCGGTGATTAACGCGGGCGACGGCATGAACGAGCACCCCACGCAAGCCCTTTTGGATATGTTCACGATCCGCGAGAAATTCGGCGCGTTCAAGGGGTTAAAGGTATTGATCGCCGGGGACGTCAAGCATTCGCGGGTCGCGCGGAGCAATATTTACGGCTTGAAAGCGGCGGGGGCGGACGTGACGGTCTGCGCGCCGGCGACGCTGATGCTGGCGGGAATCGAGCGGTTCGGCGTGAGGGTCGCGAAAACGCTGCAAGAGGGCGCGGCGGGCGCGGACGTATTGATGGCGTTGCGCCTGCAACTGGAACGGCAAAAGAGCGGCATGTTTCCCTCGATTCAGGAATACACCCGCTTTTACAACATCAACACGGAGATTGCGGGTTTGGCGCGCCCCGGCGCGATCGTCATGCACCCCGGCCCGCTTAACCGGGGCTTGGAGATTTCAAGTTCGATCGCCGACAGCGACAGTTCCGTCATCACGCGGCAGGTCTCCAACGGCGTGGCGGTGAGAATGGCTTTGTTAGAGAGGCTGTTGGGGGATTGAAAATTGAGAAGTGCGGACAAGGGAATTGAGAATTGAGAATTGAGAATTGAGAAGTGTCGGATGCTGACGCAAGAAATAACTTTTATTATGCTGTATGTTTCATACCCGCCGACCGGCTTGCTTTTGCGGAAATTTGACAATACTTCTCAATTTTCAATTTTCAATTCTCAATTCTCAACTTTCATACCCGCCGACCGGCTTGCTTTTGCGGAAATTCGACAATACTTCTCAATTTTCAATTTTCAATTCTCAATTACAAAAACGGAGTTTTATATGCTTAAAAAGTTGCTCATTCAAAACGGCGCGGTTTTATACAGGAAAAACCTGATTGCCGCCGACGTGCTGATCGCGGACGGCAAAATCGCCCGCGTCGCGCCCGGCTTGCGCCCCGACCGCAAAACCGACGTGATCGACGCGCGAGGTTTGCTCGTGCTGCCCGGGTTCATCGACCTGCATTGCCACTTGCGGGACCCCGGGCAAACCCACAAGGAGGACGTCGCAAGCGGCGGGCGGTCGGCGGCGGCGGGCGGCTTTACGGCGGTCTGCTGTATGCCCAACACCGAGCCGCCGATCGACTGCGCCCCCATGGTGTCCTACGTCCGGCAAAAAGCCGAGCGGGAAAGCCCCGTCAAGGTGTACCCGATCGGCGCGGTCACCAAAGGGCGCGGGGGCGCGGAACTGGCCGAACTCGGCCTCATGCGCGAGGCGGGCGCGGTCGCCGCGTCCGACGACGGCAGCCCCGTCATGAACGCCGGCCTCATGCGCGCCGCGCTCGAATACGCGGTTTCGGCGGGGCTGTTCCTCATCTCGCACTGCGAGGATACGAGCCTGTCGGGGGACGGCGTGGCCAACGAGGGCTACAACGCCTCGCTGGCGGGCTTGAAAGGGATTCCCCGCGCCGCCGAGGAGGTCATGGTCGCCCGCGACGTCCTGCTGGCCGAAACCCTGAATACGCGCGTACATATCGCGCACGTGTCCACAAAGGGCGGCGTGCAGTTGCTGCGCGAGGCCAAGCGGCGCGGCGCGCGGGTGACCGCCGAGACCTGCCCGCATTACTTCGCCCTGACCGACGATTTGATTTTGGAGTACGATACCGACGCGAAAATCAATCCGCCGCTGCGCGAGGAGGCCGACCGCCAAGCCGTGATCCGAGGCCTCGCCGACGGCACGATCGACGCGATCGCGACCGACCACGCGCCCCACAACTTTGACGGCAAGAACGTGGACTTCAACGCGGCGGCGTTCGGCACGGTGGGCTTCGAGACCGCGTTTGCCGTTGCCTATACGACGCTGGTCAAGGGGGGGATTTTGACGGTCGCGGAATTGTCCGCGCTGATGAGCGCGAAGCCCGCCGCCGTTTTGGGCTTCGAGGGCGGCGGCGCGATTCGGCTCGGCCTCGCGGCCGACCTCGCTGTCGTCGATCCCGAAGCCGTTTGGACGGTCGAGCCGGACAAACTCCTGTCAAAGAGCAAAAACACCGTCTTTAAGGGCAGGGAGTTGACCGGAAAGGTGCGCTATACGGTCGTGGACGGCAAAGTGGTTTACGGCGGGGAAGCAAAGGGCGCGAGGTAAGGAATGGACTACATGTACGCGGTTCTCGCGCCCGTCGCCGTGGCGGCGCAATTTACGTTCACCAAATCCTTCCAAAAACGTTTCGAGGGCGTGCCTCCCCGTTTCTTTTTCATGCTTGCGTCGGCGGCGGCTTGTGTCCTGATGTTTCTTTGCTTGAACGGCTTTGCCGTCCGGTACGGAACGTTTACGTTTTTCATGGCGTTGGGCGAGGCGGCGACGGTCGCCGTTTATACGGTGATCGGGTTTGCGGTTTTCCGTTTGGGCAGTTTGTCGGTCTACATGATCTTTTTGATGCTGGGCGCGATGCTGCTGCCTTACGCTTGCGGCGTGGCGTTTTTGGGCGAGGAGCCGGCGGCCCTCAACATCGTCGGGCTGGCCGTGCTGGTCGTTTCGATGTTCGTCCCCTTTGTCCAAGGGAAACGGGCGCGGGAGGGAGCGGCGGGCGGGCGGCGCAAAAAAACGCGCAAACTGTACATTGTCCTGTGCGTCGCGGTTTTCCTGCTGAACGGCCTGACCGTCACGATTTCCAAGTTGCACCAGAGCAACCCGTGGGACGCCGCCGCGTTGAGCGCGTATGATTTTTTCTTTTGGTACGGGTGTTTCGCGGCGTGCCTGTCCGCCGCCGCTTACGCGGGCTTTTATTTGATACGGAGATTCTTTTTGAAGGAAGGCCGCCAAGCGTCCGCGCAGAAAGAAAAAGGCGCGGCCGAAAAAGAAAAATCGGGCGGGGCGCAATCGGACGGGATACAACCGGATAGGGCGCAATCGGACGGGATACAATCGAGTGACGCGCAATCGGATAGGGCGCAATCGGGCGGGGCGCAAAGGGAAATGCCCGCCGAGGGAAATTTCATGGGCGTTCCGCGCCGGAGGCTTTGGAGCGGCGCGGCGTTGGCCGTCGGATATACGGTTTCCATGGGCGTGGGCGCGGTTTTGCAATTTGCGGCCGCGACGACCATGGACGCGTCCGTCCTCTTTCCGATCGTGACGGGCGGCACGATCGTCCTGTCCGCGGTTTCCGGGGCGGTTTTCTTTCACGAGAAAATCACCGTCCCGATATGGATCAGTTTGGGCTTGACGGCGGTGGGGACTGTGCTGTTTTTGTTCTGATGCGTCGGCAAAGAAACGGCGTGATACGAACTACGTGCGGCAAGTCGGCTCGGGCATGTACGCTTGTACACTCCCACGCCGACATTGCCGCCTGTTGTCCGTCTGACGCCGCTTCTTTGCCGACTAAATCGGTTCAAACCGAATAGAGGATTTGTAAAATATGGAAAATACGGTTACAAACGCGGCGGACAGATTGACCGCCGCAATCAAGGAAAAGGGCGCGCCGTGCGCGGTCGGGTTGGATACCGCTTTGGACTTTTTGCCCGAAGAGATGACGCGCGCTTGCGACTCCGCCGAGGGCGCGGCCGCCGCCGTCGCCGAATTTAACTATCGGGTCATCGAGAGCGTGCGCGGCCTTGCGCCCGCCGTCAAGGTGCAAGTTGCCTATTACGAGGCTTTGGGCTGGCAGGGAATGCGCGCCTTTGCGGACACGCTGAAATACGCCCGCGAAAACGGTTTGATAGCGATTGCCGACTGCAAGCGCAACGACATAGCCAGCACGGCGGGCGCGTATGCCTCGGCGTTTTTGGGCGGCGCGGCGTTCGGCGCGTTCGAGTGCGATTTTTTGACCGTCAACGGGTATCTCGGCGCGGACGGAATCAAGCCCTTTACCGACGAATGCGCCAAACGGGGCAAGGGCGTTTTTGTTTTGTGCAAAACGTCGAACCCCGGGAGCGGCCAATTGCAGGATTTAAAACTCGACGGGACATGCGCCGCGCCCGTCCCGTCAAACGCCGCCGACAGCCGGCGCGGCGGGGGGCGGACGCTGTACGAGGCCATGGGCGGCTTGATCAACGAATGGGGCGCGGGGTTGGTCGGGCAAAGCGGGTACAGCGCGGTGGGGGCGGTCGTGGGCGCGACGCATCCGGCGCAAGCGGCCGTTTTGCGCAAACTGATGCCCCGCGCGATCTTTTTGGTACCCGGCTACGGGGCGCAAGGCGGCACGGCCGAGGGCTTGCGCCCGTGTTTCAACGCCGACGGCACGGGCGCGGTCGTCAACAGTTCGCGCGCGATCCTTTGCGCGTACCGTTCCGAAAAATACAAGGGCATGAAATATTACGAGGCGGCAAGGGCGGCGACGGAGGATATGGTCGAAGACCTGCGGCGGTTGCAGGGAATTGACGATTGACGATGACGATTGGCGATGACGATTTACAATTGACAATTGACGATGGCGATTTACAATTTACAATTGACAATTGACAAATTTCGGATAGAGTATATTGTGCGCAAACTGTCGTTCATTCCGTGCGTGAAGAATCTCAAAATTCCCCTCCCTCGGAGGGGTGCCGCCAAAGGCGGCGGGGTGGTTGCGAGCGGAACGTCCCATTTGTCATTGCGAAGAGCGCGACGCGCCCCGATCGTCATTGCGATGAAAACGACGCGCCCCGCATTGTCATTGCGAGGAGCGCGAAGCGCGACGCGGCAATCTCTACCGAACAGGGGAACGCCCCGCGCAATGTTCCCCGACCGCAATTTGTCAATTGTAAATTGTAAATTGCAAATAGCGCACAGCGCACAGCGCATAGCGCACAGCGCATGTCGATAACGAAAAAAAATGAAAGATATACGATTCACGGTCGAATTGAACGAGAAAAAAGCCCCCGGCGTTTACCTCATGCGCCTGACGTGCGCGGAGGACGTCGGCCCCGTTTTAGGCGGGCAGTTCTTGCAGTTTGAAGTCCCCGGCAGGCCGGATTTATCCTTGCGCCGCCCGTTTTGCATCTATAAGCGCGAACCGCATTCGGTTACGCTCGTCTACGTGGCGGTCGGCGAGGGAACCCGCGCGATGGCCGAAATCCGCGCGGGGCAGCGGGTCAACTGCCTGCTGCCCCTCGGGAACGGGTTCGTACTGCCGAAAGCCTATAAACGCGTCGCGTTGGTCGGCGGGGGCGTGGGGGGCGCGCCCCTGCTGCCCGTGATCGGGAATTACCCCGATATCGAGTTCCACGCCTACCTCGGTTTCGGGACGGCGGGCGCGGCGGCCGTGCTTGCGGGCGATTTCGAGGGCGCGGCCTGCGCGCTCAACCTCTTTACCGACGACGGGAGCGCGGGGGTCAAGGGCTTTCCGACCGCCGCGCTGGACGGGGACATAGAAAAGGGCTTGCAATTCGACGCGGTATTGACCTGCGGGCCCGCGCCGCTGATCAAGGCGGTGCGCGCCGTCGCGGTCAAACGCGGGTTAGACGCCTTTATGAGCGGCGAGAACCGCATGGCGTGCGGCGTAGGCGCGTGCCTGACCTGCGCCTGCGCGGTGCGCGGCGCGGACGGAAAGGAGCGCAATTTGCGCGCTTGCGTGGACGGCCCCGTGTTTGATCTCAAAAAAGTACAACTTTTTTGAGAATTGAAAATTGAGAATTGAGAAGTATTGACCTGTCGCGGAACAACTTTGAATTTCTGTTAGTTGCTTACCCGCCGTCCGGCTTGTTTTAAAAATTCGACTTAACTTTTCAATCCTCAACTTTTTTAGCGGTTGCGGAGTGGACAAATAGCGTGGAACATAAACACGGCTCGTCATTAGACTTGTTGCGAAATTAACTTGCGGCGGCCTTGCGCGTCTTTTCGTGACAAACTTAGATAAAAATTTTGATAGTAGCGTTGCTGCAATCATCAATTTTTATCTTTGTTTGTAGCAAAAATCCATCGCAATTCCGCTCGCCTTTTAATTTCGCAACAAGTCTATTGCGAGGAGCGCAGATCGCGCGACGCGGCAATCTCAACCGGACAGAGGAACGCCGCGCGCAAATGACTTTATCCGAACTTCTCAATTCTCACTTCTCAATTTGTGAAATAAAATTATGGATAAAAACAAAAACGCAACGCCTAATCTTGCCGTCCGCGTCGCCGGCGTGGAGTTTAAAAACCCCGTGATCGCGGCCAGCGGCACGTTCGGGTTCGGCAGGGAATACGGCAAACTTTTCGATTTGTCGGTTTTAGGCGGGATTTCGACCAAGGGCTTGACCCTGAACCCCCGCGAGGGGAACGCGGGCGCGCGCATAGCCGAGACCGCGTCGGGCATCCTAAACAGCGTGGGTCTGCAAAACCCCGGCATAGACGCGTTCCTGCGCGACGAACTGCCCGACCTGCAAAAGGCGGGGACAAAGGTTATCGCCAATATCGCGGGCTTTTCCGAGGACGAATATTGCGCCCTCGCGGAGAAACTGCATACCGCCGTAGACATGATAGAGTTAAACATCTCCTGCCCCAACGTCAAGGCGGGCGGCATGAGTTTCGGCGTGTACCCCGACTCGGTGCATAAAATCGTCAAGGCGGTGAAACGCCATTGCGCTTGTCCGTTGATGGTTAAACTCAGCCCGAACTGCGCCGACATAGCGGAGAACGCGCGGGCGGCCGAGGAAGGCGGCGCGGACGCGCTTTCGCTGATCAACACGTTGGGGGGCATGGCGGTGGATTACCGGACGCGCAAGCCGGTTTTGGGCAACGTTTTCGGCGGCTTGTCGGGGCGGGCGGTCAAGCCCGTCGCCTTGAAGATGGTCCGGCAAGCGTACAACGCGGTCAAGATTCCCGTCGTCGGTTTGGGGGGCATAGCCTCGGCGGGCGACGTTTTGGAATTTATGTTATGCGGCGCGCGCGCCGTCCAAATCGGCACGGCGCAAATTTCCGACCCGTTCGCGCTTGTTCGGGCGGTCAATGACTTGACAAATCTGCTGAAAGATTGTAATATAGAGGATATAAACGAAATAGTAGGCAAACTTGAAACATAAAAAGGAATGCAAGGAGTGCAAGGAATGCAAGGAACGCGCAATTCACAATGCGCAATGCACAATTAAGGTCGGGATTTTTCATTTCGTTGTATTAGAGTTGCAACGAAATCTTTTCGCGAAACCCTTGCGGGTCTTTTCGTGTACAGGAAAAAATAAAAATCTTGATAGCGGCGGCGTTGCAATCTGTGGTTTTTATCTTACCCGTATGCGAAAATCCCTCGTAAATCTTTTCGCGTTTAGGTTTCGTAACAACTCCATTGACGGCTTGACGCGTACCCGATCTATGCGAAATTGTAAATTACGCATTGCGGCCTGACCTTTAATTGTGCATTGTGCATTATGCATTGTGAATTGAAAAAGATGACTAATGGCGAAGTATTAAAAATTTTCGAGGCCAGCGGCGGCTTGTTGAGCGGCCACTTTCTGTTGACGAGCGGGCGGCACAGCGACCGTTACATGCAGTGCGCCAAACTGTTCGTCGATCCGGAACACGCCGAGCAACTCTGCGCGGCATTGGCGCAAAAATTAAAGGGCGTCGATATCGGCATGATAGCGTCGCCGGCGATAGGCGGCATAGTGATGGGCTATGCGTTAGCGCGGCAGTTGGGGGTCAAAAACATTTTTGCCGAGCGCAACGCCGAGGGCAGAATGGAATTTCGGCGCGGCTTTTCGGTGAAGCCGAACGAGCGCGTATTGGTCGTCGAGGATGTCGTGACCACGGGCGGTTCGGTGCGCGAGGTGCTTGATTTAGTCCGCGCATCCGGCGGCGCGGCTACGGGCGCGGCGTGCATAGTGGACCGCAGCGCGGGGCGCGTGGATTTAGGCTGCCCGCTGTATTCGCTCCTATCGATGGAAATCCCCTCGTGGGAAGCAACCGCCTGCCCAATCTGCAAGGCGGGCGGACCGCCCTTGGTGAAACCCGGCAGCAGAAAATAAGCGAGAATTGAGAATTGAGAATTGAGAAGTTAAGGTTGGGCTTGTCGTTACGCGGGCTTGTCGGCAGGTATGAAACACAATCAATTGAGAAGTTACGGGCAAAGCAATACGGTAAAAGTTTTTGGGAAAGAGCGCGAGAGAACGCTTTTTACAAAAAGGGCTCTCTCGCAGAAACAAAATAATATAAAAACAAATAAAAAATAAAAGGAAAGTAAAAAAATGGCGGACTCAATGGCATTAAGAGAAAGAAACAGGCGGCGCAGGAACAAGAAAAAAGGGATACCCTTGAAATTTTGGGTGGACGCGGCGTTTGTCGTCGCGCTTGCGGCGATGATCGTGGGCTGGGCGATCCCCTTGATTGAGTTGTGGATCGTCGCGGGCGGCGTGTTCTTTGCGGCGGCGGCGATGATGGCCGCGCTCGGCGTAAGGGACTTCCTAAAAGCGCCCAAGAAAAGCCCCGAATACAAGGCGGCCGTTTGGGGCATGGCCTTTTACGGCCTGTTCGCCGTGCTGGGCGTGCTGCTGATTGTGTTCGGAATCCTGTACCTGTAAAGGCAAGGGAGCGTACAAGCGTACAAAATCGAACCGTGCGCAGCCCGCATGAATATTGCTCTGTGCTTACTCCCTAAAATAGAGTTGTTACGAAACCTTTCCGCAAAAATACCTCGTAAATCTTTTCGCGGAAAGGTTTCAT
>JAISFM010000160.1 GCA_031263605.1 Clostridiales bacterium
CCGCAGCCGCCGCCCGTAGCCGCCGTAACGTTTATCGCGCAAGCCGCGGACTTCGTACCGTCGACGGCGGACACGGCGGTTATCATTACCGCGCCCGCCTTTTTGGCGGTAACCTTTCCGTCCGCGTCAACTACGGCTATCGCCGCGTCGGACGTTTTCCAAGTAACCGCCTTGTTTTCGAGGCTCGCGGGGCCTACCGTCGCGGTCAGTTGCAGGGTTGCGCCGACCGCCAGCGAGGAAACGACGGTTTTATCGAGCGTTACGGTAACCGCCTCTTCGTCGGCGGGGCCGACGGGCTTCTCCGCGCCGTAACCCGCCGCCAAAGCCGCCACTTCGCCCGCTTCCAACGCGCGCGTAAACACCATAAACTCGCTCATGCTACCGTGAAAACCGCGGTTCGCGCCCACTTGCCCCGGCGATTCGCCTTTCCAGCCGCCCACGCAAAACGCGTTGAATTGATTGCCCAAGGATTTAGCGGTACCCTCGGTAAGGCTTAAACTCTCGGATCGAACCGCCGCGCCGTTGAGATAAAACGTAAAATCGTTGGTGCCGCGCTCGAAACTGTCGTCGATGACATAGGTGGCCATTACCCATTCGCCGCCGAACTTATCGTTGACGTTATTAGGGGAAACCACCTTGTCTGTGCCGCCCATAATACCGCCCGTACCCTTAATGCCGCAAAACATCCATTGGTTAGCGTAATCGGGGTCATAGGAGCCTACGTCCAAATTCCCGGTGGATTTGAAATGCTCGGCGTTAAGGATCGCGCCCTCGATCGAGCCCGCGATGCCCACGGCCAAGCCCTCGTTGCCGAACAAAAGATTAAAGCCGTTCGTTTCGGGCAGGTCGGGGTCGTAGACTATGTCGTCGATCCGCACAAAAAAACTGATCGTCAAACTTTGATCGTCTTCAACCCTTTGCGTTTTGCCGTCGGCGTGATATTCGGTGTTAATCCAGTAATTCCCGCCCGTATCCGTTTCGTTGAAGGTGTTGTCCCCCATCATCAGAAACGCCGAATTGCCGTCGAACTGAAACGACCTTGTCCCGTCCGCCGGGCCGTCGCCCCGCCATTGAGCCGCGCTGCCGTTGAGCAGCGTCATGTGGCGCGCGTTGCCGGACGAGTCGGCCGCGTAAGTACCGGATGTTTCGTCGAACCTCCAATAAGCGGCCAGTTCTTCCGCGCTTACGCCGCCGGGCAGAGTTACCGCGTCCGCTTTTGCGCTTTGCGCCGGGAACGCGAATAAAAGCCCCCCGGCGGCAAACGCAAGCAGCGCGAGCGTCGCCGTCCATCTGTGCAGGAATGTCCTTGGTTTCATGTTTTGTACCTCCCGTTTTATATTTTTATAGATCGGCCTTCGTTATAGCGTCTATGAATTTTTTCCTTTTTTTCAAGCATATGCTTGAAAAAAATTCGAATGGGGTACACCTTTCGCCACGCCTTTCGGCGCAGCAGGTTACAATCGGCGGCTAACGCCTATCTTCGTTTGCCCATAACCGAATACAATGCGGCCAGGACGGTAACCGCTCCCAAGCCTATCGCGCCCGCGCCCTTCCCGCAACCGCCTCCCGCCGCTTCCGTAACGAATACGACGCATTCGGCGGCAACGCCGCTGCCGTCGCGGGCCTCCGCCCTTATGACGGCTTCGCCGACTTTTTTAGCCGTTATCTTACCGTCCGCGTCCACAGTGGCTATCAGGGGATCGGATGTCCTCCAACGAAGGTCTTGTACGGTGGCGTTCCCCGGATCGACCGTAGCGGCAAGCGTTTCAGTCCCGCCCGCTTTAATAGAAACCGCCGTCTTATCGAGCGTTATAGAGGCGATCTGCACCCCGTCGACGACGGTCACGGCACACTCCGCGCGCGCGCCGCTGCCGTCCCGCGCGGTAGCGGCGATAACGGCGGTACCCGCCGCAACCGCGGTGACCGTGCCCGCGTTTACAACCGCCACGGCCGTATCGGAGGACGTCCATGTCAACTCTTTGTTGTACGCGCCGTCCGGACGAACCGTCGCCGTAAGCGTTTCCGCCCCGCCCACCGTTAAGGTCAAGGCCGACGCGTCAAGCGTTACGGAGTCCGCCTTGATACCCTCTGTACCGAAGCCGCCGTTGTCGGAAACCGCCGCCGTTCCGGTGGCGGAATGCCTTAAAAAGCGCGGATTGTAATTGTCGATATTTTTCAGGTGCCCCGCGTGCATACCGCCGTTGTCGCCGCCCATATAGTTCATATTGTACGAAAAAATCATCTCGCCCGCTTTGGACAGCGCGGGGTGCGCTTTGGCGTTGTAACAATAGGGATTGCCGTCCAAGCCCGGATAATTCGCGTCGTAGATTTGACGCATGTAAAAAGGCTCAACCGTATAGTGGATTACTTGCGCCTCGCCCCACGGCCCCCACGGATTGTCCGCGAAACGTACCGCCGTCTGCGCGGATTGGGTATTGTGTTGGTACAGCAGCATATACTTGCCCGCGTTCTCGCCGAACGCGACGGGCGTAACGCTCAATTCGGGCGAAACGTTCGCAGGGCCTTTTTCGGAGTTTTGAATGCCCGTCACCCAGGAACCGCCGTTGTAATACCTGTACGCGCTCAAATCCTCGAACTGCGCGGCGGGTACGCGGGCGACAGCGAGGAACCTGCCGTTTTGATTGAAATTACCGTAATTATAGATATAGCCGTCGGGGTCGGGCGCGCCCGCTTCCGCCGTATTGGCAAAGATTCCCGCGTTCATAAGGATATCGGTAGTACCCTGAAAATAGGTCATATAGGGGTTTTTATCGTCGTCGTACGACGTATAGCCGCCGCCGAAATCCGTAATCCCCGTATCCGCGTCGATACCGAAACTTATCAGGGTGCCGCCCGTTTGTTGAAAGCCCATGCCGCCGCTGTAATTCTCCACGCGGTGCGGCGTTAGATACACCTTGCCGCCCTGTACGATTGTGTCGCCGAGCCACCACCTCGCGCCGTTGGACGTGTCGACGGGCGCGACGGTATATTGCGAACCGGACGAGCCGCGCTTAAAATAGCGCGTCATTTCGCCGTCGAACGCGTCGTTGCCCGTAAAAACCGCGAACGTATTGTTGGGCATCTCGAAGCCCGTCGCCGTGCGGTTAACCTCGTCTACGGTTTTGCCGGACGGGAGCACGTCGGTATCCGAGAAAACGAACCATGTCTTTTCGTCGGCGGCGCGTTGATCCAAGGTTTTCGCGTAATCGTCGCCGCCCATCGCGGCGGTAAAAATGCCGTCCGCGCCGAATAAGCCGTCGTACGTGCTCGCGACCGAAGACCACTCGTGGGCGGGCTCGTAATAATCCCCCGTCCCGCAATAGAAACGCACCGCCGCCAAGCCGTTCCTCGCGCCGCCGTAATTGTTTTTTACCGTTATTCGGACTATTTGCGCTTTCTTATTCCCGAAAGTAATTTTGGCGGACGCGCCCTCGCCCGCGCCGCCCGACGACATGGCGACGGTATAATCCCCAAGTTTGACCCACGCGCCCGTCGGGTCCGAGGAATATTCGACCGTGACGTCCTTTGCGCCGTAATTCAGGCTGCCGGGGGCGTTATAGTTCCAAATATACATATCCGACAAGGGATACCTGCCGTACAGGTAAAACATAAGTGAGTTGCCCGTACCGTCCCACATATGGGCGGGGTCGTTATCGTGCAGGGCGCGGGAGGCTTTCGGCGAATCCAAGCCCGATCCGTTTGTAAGCGCGGATTGGCCGTCGACCGCCCTGAAAAAAGCCGTGGCGGACGCGCCGAACGGTACGGCCTTTATGTACGCGCCGGGTTTAGCCTCGACCTTAAATTCGTAAATTTTCACCTCGGACAGCCCGTAACCGCCGCCGCCCCAATTGCCGTCTGTCGCCGCGGGCGTAATGCGTACGTACCGCGCGTACGCGCCCCCGAAATCTACGGGCAAGCCGCCGTTTTGCAGGTTCGTCGCCTTAATTCCGGCTTCGCCCGAAGCCCGCGCGAATACGAACGCGCCTAAATCCGTCCAATTTTGGTTGTCGGCGGAGTAACTTACCGTCGCGTTTTTTATGCCCGCGTCGGTTTGCCCCGCCGCGTTATAGTTCCAAATAAACATCAGCCCGAGTTGGTTGGGGCTGTCCAACTCGATAACCGGGGACAGAGCCGAAATTTGCGCGTCGGAGCGCGACCGCCACATTTTCGCGGAGTCGTTACCGTGCTTATGCGTAATACCGTCGTTGCCGTTCATGCCCGAATTGTCGTAAATGGAAATCGGGTGGGTTACGAACGAGCCGTTCGCGGCCGTCGCTTCCCCCGGCAAAAACGCCCCGAGACGCTTATACGGGATCTTTTCCGCGTCGGCGGCGGCGAACGCCGTCCCGTTTCTCGCCGCCGTCGCGCCCCCGAATACGCAGGCCGCGCAAATCAATACCGACATAAGCGATAAACATACTTTTTTCATATCCGTTCGCATCTCCTCGTTTCGTTTATATTTTGCCTTTTATATTCCCGCCCGCCTTTTCAAGCGGCGTAATATACGAACCTGTCCGACACCTTTAAATAAATCAGCGTCACCAAAAGAATCAACAGCATCGTAATCCATGAAACCGCCGACGCGAAGCCCATTCGGGACTGCGCGAAAGCGTTGTTGTAAATAATCTCTCCCAAAAAGAGCCCGCCCCTGCCCGCGCCGTCGGTATCCATCATCATCGACGGCAAATAGTACTGAAAGCCGCCTATAAAGCCCATCAAAACGTTGTAAGAGATTATCGGCGAAATATTGGGCAGCGTGATAGACGCAAACCGCCTGAATCCCCCCGCGCCGTCGATCCGCGCCGCCTCGTACTGCTCGGCCGACACGTTTCCGATAGCGGCGAGATACAGTATTATCGTGCCGCCTACGCCCCACGCGCTCATAATAAGCAGGCCGGGCTTGACCCAATTCGGATCCTTAACCCACGCGGGGCCGGAAACGCCGAAAACGCTTAACAACCGATTGACCGGGCCGCTTTGGTCGAGCAGAAATTGCCATAGGAACGTCGCCGCGACGAGGGAAACGACCGCCGGCAAATAAACTATCGTGCGGTACAACTTCTGCCCCCACGTCTTGCGCGTCAAAAGCCACCCGTACAGTATGCCGATTACCGTGCTGGCCGGCACGTTGACCGCAACGAAATACAAGGTATTTCTGAAACCCGCCCGCACCTCGGGGTCGCGCAACGCGTACGCGTAATTGAATACGCCGTAACGGGTTATGTCGAACGTGTTGAAATTGGTGAAACTGTAAAAAAGCGAGGCGGCCATGGGATACAGCGTAAACGCCAGAAACCCCAAGAGCCACGGGGACGCGAACAATATCCCCGCAACCGCTTCTTTGCGGCGGGACGCGTTCTTTTTAACGACCTTTACCGTGCCTTCCATTTTTCATCCCGCTCCTTTTTTTCTGACGAATACGTATAACGCTATCACCGCTAAAACAAGCGCGCCGAACACGATGGGAATAAACACGTCCACGGGGCTCGCCGGGTTTTCCTCTTTAAAAACCGCCAGCGCGTCTTTCAGCGCGAGATTCGCCGAAGCCATAGCCTGCTCGACCGTCTTGTCGCCGGAAAGGGCGTTGGCCAACTCGGATTTCACCGTGTCGTACCATTGCGGCCTTGCCTCGAAAATATCGGGCGGGCGTTTATAGGGCGCTTCGGCAAAAATATTGCGTACGTTTTGCGGCGTATCGGGGTCGTTTATCATGTCTTGCAGCACGTGCATATTCACGGGCGTAAACTTGAATAACTCCACCCATCTCGCCTGCACCTCGTAACTCGTGAGGTACTGCATAAATTTAAAAGCGGCGTCGGCCTTTTCGCCCTCGGTATGCGAGGACATCTCGACGGAAAATCCCACCCCGTAGGCGGCGCGGTTGCCGTCCTCGTAGGGATACGGCGCGACGTCCCAGTTAAAGCCCTCCGTTTCCCCTTTACGCACGGATTCCCTTATTTCCCACGCCAACCAATCGCCGCACACCTCCATAGAAGCGTGCTGATACGTAAACGAATCCACCTCTCCCGCGAGCGTCCTGGTGTAAAAACTGTTGAACGCGCGCGTCGGGTACCGATTACATAATTCGACGTACCGCCGCAGCCCCGCGATTACCTTTTCATTTTCCAAGTCGGGCGTCCCGTCCTCGGTAAAGAACTCTCCGCCTATGTTCCATACGTCCGCCCAAAAGTCGTGATTGCCGAGTTTCGGATGAAACCCGACGCGTTGCAACGTGGCGTTGCCCTGCCAAACATCCAACGCGGCGGCGTATTCGATCAGTTCTTCCACGGTCGCCGGGGGCTTTTCGGGATCCAGCCCCGCCGCCGCGAAATGGTCTTTATTGTAGTACAAAAGCCTGTAATCCGAGGAAAACGGCAGCGCGTAGATTTCCTCGTCGTATGTAAAAAAGTCCAAATCGTTTTGATTAAACTGCGTGAGGTCCATTCCTTGCAGGCGCGGCGTCAAACTTTGGACGACTCCGCTTTTCGCGCGCAGATAAACGTCGTTCAGATTGTTAAACGCGACGTCGGGATCCTCGCCCGCCGCCTGCGCCGTGCTTAATTTCCCGAAATAATCCCAAAAGTTAGTCCCCAAATGATCGATTTTAATGCCCGGGTTCCGATCCTCAAATTCGGCTATGACTTGCTCCATCGCCGCGAGTTTCGGATCCCCCTGCGGGAAAATCGACCAAAACGTCAGAGCCGCGCTCGTTCCCGCCTTGCGCGCCGTAACGGTCGTCGCCGCGCAAAGGACGACGGCCAGGCAAAGCGCGAGAGCCATTATTTTATCTATTAAAAATCTCGTTCCAACGCGCATATCCTATCCCTTTATCCCCGAAGATATCGAAACGCCTTCCATAAAGTGCTTTTGGAAAATAAAATATATCGCGAGCGTGGGCAGCATGGATAAAACCGCCCCCGCCATCATCATCGCCCAATCCGCTTGGTATTGCTGTTTAAAAGCGCGCAGGCCCAGCGAAAGCGGAAACATCGCGGGCTTATCTATGTACAGCAGCGGCGTCAAATAATCGTTCCACGCGCCTATAAAGGTCAGTATGGCTATCGTGACCAAAACGGAAACCGACAGCGGCAGGATGATTTGCCTCCACATATTGAAATAACTGCATCCGTCGATTTTTGCCGCGGCGACCAACTCGTCGCTGATGCCCTTGTAATACTCCCGCATCAAAAAAATGTTCAGCGCGCCCCCGCCGAACGCGCCGAAAAACGTCGGCACGATAATCGGAAGATACGTCCCTCTCCATCCGAGTTTGGTAAACAGCACAAAGGTGGGAATTTGCAAAACCTGCGCCGAAACCATCATCGTGCTGAGCAGCACCAAAAACGCCGTTCTTTTCCCCGGCCAGCGCAACTTCGCGAAGGAAAAGGCGACCAAGGAACTGCATATGACCGTGCCGGCGACGGTACCGAAAACAAGCATCAGCGTGTTGAGGACGTATTTAAAAAACGGCACCTCGCGCGTCACTCTGACAAAGTTATGCCATTGAGGGACTCTGACAAAAATTGTCGCGGCGTTTTCCGCGAACTCGCTCTGCGGTTTCAACGCGGCCGCCACCATCCATACAAAGAAATAAAGATACGCCAGCGCGGTCAAAATCAAAACGACCTGCAAAATAATTTGCATACCCGCTTTTTTTGCCCTTTTTCCGCGTAGCGGCCTTTTCGTCTTTACGGCAGCCTCGAACATTTATCCATCCTCTTTATCGTTATCTAAACGTATTTACCGAGCAAAAACTTTTATGGTTAAAGTATCTCACCTTACAGGAGAAAAATCAATAACAAAACAAGATTTTATTAGCACAAAAATGAAGACTATCTATCCCGTTTTCCTTTCTTTTTTCTCCTTGACGGCTCTTGCGAACCGTTTTAAAAATGCACGATAAAACTTTGCACCTCGTAAGGTTTGAGTTTGGTGCGCAGGTACCGTCCGTCCGACGGGAACGCGCTCGCATCCCTTTCGATCATGTTGCAACTTTGCGCCTTTTTCAGGCTCTTAAAGAATTTTATGTCTACGGGCGTAGCGCGGCCCGTCTTTTCGCAGATCCGCACTAAATAGCCGTCGCCCGATTCGCAGCGTTTAAAGGCTTCGAGGGTCACGTTTTTCGCCGAAACCGAAATCAAGGAATCGGGCGCGCCCGCTTTCGCCCACGTCCCTTCGAGCCTGCGCACGATAAAGGGGTTGTTAATTTCCAAGCCGCGTTGAAGCGTCTCGGCGCGCCTCCAATCCTCGGCGTGGGGATAAACGCAATAGGTGAAAGTACTGACGCCGATATCGGATTGGGGGTCGGGATTCATGGGGCCTTTCAAGAGGGTAATCATCATGCGGCTGCCGTCTACCTCGTGCCCGTATTTGCAGTCGTTCAGCAGGCTCACGCCGTAATCGTCGTCGGAAAGGTCGATAAAGTTATGGGCGGTGGCCTCGAATTTGGCTTTATCGTAACTGTTATACCTGCAATTTGACCGCTCGATCGTCGCGTACGCGATGTCGCTCGTGTATGCGCGGGAAGCGATATCCACATGAAACTCGGCCTTTAAAAGTTTGCGCCTTTCCTTCCAATCGACCCACGTTTCAAAATCTATGCGGTCTAAATCCTTGTATATCACGACGCGCTGGCGGAGCAGCGATTCCAAAAGGGGTTTCGAGATATTGACGGCGACGCCGATTTCGCCCTCTTCTACCGATTCGATTCGACCGTCGGCCAAATCGATTTCGTTATTCACATACGTCGCGACGATGTCCCACGCTTCGTATTTGCCCGGCCTGTCCTCGAACATACGCAATCGGTTGCCCCTCGCGCCCGCCGCGAGGACTTCCCTATCCGCTCTTTTATCGTAAATAGACGTAATCTCCGCCCGTTTGTCGAACGCGACGCGAAAAAACTTGTTTTCCGCGACGACCCCGTTTTGGGGACGGGACACCGAAAGGCCCGACGAGGAAGGCTTCGCGTAATAAACGCGGTATCCCGCCGCGGGGACGCTTTCGGCGATAAATTCCGTGCCGAATGCCCCGTCCGGGCGTTGAACCGGCTGCGACGGGACTTTAACGCCGCCCGACGAATACACCTCGTAATTCCCGTTCGGGATAAAGGCGGCGGAGGTGCTTTCCGAGCCCAAAGGATTGATAACGGCAAATGGTTGGCCCTGCGATTCGTCCCGCGGGATTAAGGCCGTAACCGTGCCTAAAACGCTTTCGAGCGCGTCGCCGCCTAATTTGAATATGTCGTCGTATTCCTTTAAAAGGTCCCCGTAAACGGACGTGATATGCGAGCCGGGCAAACTGTCATGGAATTGCGCCGTCAAAATTTTCTGCCAGCCCTCCCGCAAATTTTCAGCCGGATAGCCGCCGCCGAGTTGCTCCGCCGCCACGCCGAACAATTCGACGGCGCGGTAAAGATTTTCGGCCCTGCGGTTGTTTTTCTTTAACAGGCCTTTCGTCGTGCCGACCCCCCTGTGCGCTTCGAGGTACAACTCGTCCTTCCAAACGGTAAGGTTCTCGGCCTTATCTTTCATGCGTTTAAGCGCGTCCTCGACCTTTATCGGCTCCGTCGCGGGAAGCCCCGGGAAATGCCTGTAACGCTTCATAAATTCAAGCATCTCGGGGTCTACGCCGCCGCCGCCGTCGCCCCAACCGTATAAATAAAGGGATTCCCCGACGGTCGTTTTCTCGCTGAACTTATTCCAATGGGCGCGTAAACTGTCCGCCTCCATCGTCCCCATAAAATGCGTGGGCGGCACGACGCCGAATACGCGGCTCCCGTCCGGGCCGTCCCACCAAAACGCGCTGTATTGCCACGGGTTGGTGTCGTTCCAAATATTCATTTTGTGGGTCACGAAATACTCGATGCTGGACTTCGCCAGTATTTGCGGCATACCGTAACTGTTTCCGAAAACGTCGGGCAGAAAGCAGGTGTGCGGCGTTACGTTAAACCATTTTTCATAATACAGCGTACCGAAAAGAATCTGGCGCACAAAGGATTCGCCGGAAATAAGGTTGCAATCGGGTTCGCACCACATCGCGCCCACGGGTTCCCAACGCCCCGCCTTTACCTGCCGCCGGATTTGCTCGAACAGCGCGGGATAGTGCAAGCGCAATTCCTCGTACATAACCGGCTGGCTTTGCGAAAAGATGAAATCGGGATATTGCTCCAAAAGCCTGAGCATTGTGGCGTGCGTGCGGCCGGCCTTTCTCACAAATTCCTTATAATCCCATAAAAAAACCAGGTCGAGGTGGGAATGCCCGATCAGGTTTAACGTCCCCTCGACGTGAAAATTAGGATTTTTAAATACCTTCTCTTGAAGAACTTTTTGCCCCGCAAGCAGTTTGCCTTTGAATACGGCCGAATCCTTTTCGTCGAAGTCGATATAAGTTATCGCCTCTTTCAATGCGTTTTTAATTGCGCCGAGAAAGGACTCGTCCGCGTTCGGCATCGCCAGCGCGCCGAACACCGCCCTGTAATCCCAGTACGCGCTTTCTATTTCCCTGTCTATCGCGGCAAGGCAGGAACAGTCTATTGTCTTGACCGCGCTTTCGCCCTCGTGCCATTTATAATAGGATTCAACGTCTATGTCGTACGTTTCGCCGCCCTTCGCGCATTCGGTCAGCAAAACGCTGTTGCGGAAAGGGTCGAGCCCGTGATACGGCACGCCGTTCAGCGAGAGCAGGGAATCCCCTTCGAGGTAAAGCATCAGCGCGACGGGCATACCCTTCATTTCCGCGGGAATTTCTATTTTGTTGCGGAAAAACGCGCTTCTGCCCTCGCCGCCCCAATTGTCCCCGACGTCGATCTCGCGCCATTCGGCGTCTATGAATTCATATTTGCCGATGCCGCGATGAATGCATTCTTTTATTTGCCACGCGGGAATTTCATGCACCGACGGATAAATCTTGATTTTCAAATCCGCAAGTTTGATCGCCGCCAGATCCTCGAACGAAAAAATGCCGCGCTGTTTTTCTTTAATAACCCAACGCCAGCCGTTTAATTTTTCCTCCAACTTTTGAGTCGTAGGACTCAACTTTTTGTTTTCCGCCATATGAATGCCTCAACCTTTCAGGGCGTGCCCGCGCCGCGCGGCCGGAAACAACCCTCGCTATAATTTTTGCTTGACTTTTAAATGCGCATATGCTAAATTGATATTGAGCCTGCTATAATTATGACGCTTTGAGATAATGAAAGCAATAATAAAAAAAGACACAATTAGCACAAAACCGGAAAATATGGGCAACCGCAATTTACCGCTCAAATATACGAAAGGGCTGACCTTCGTAGAGCAGACCGAAATGACCGGTAAAGATTTTTTGGTCATATGCCATTCTTTCCGTATGGAAAAATCGGGGTTTGTCTTTATACCCCACTTGCACAAGGCTTTTGAAATACTGTATGTCGAACAGGGTTACCCTTCCTATACCTGCAACAACAAGGTTTATTCCTGCAAGCCCGGCGACTTTATGATTTTCAACAGCATGGACATGCACGCCTGCCTGTACGCGGAAGCCCCGTACAAAAGCCGCTGCATTCAATTTGAATACGACATGCTGTCAAGCAAATTCTTGGATTTATGCGAAAAAGAATATCTTCACCCTTTCTTTACCGGGAAGATACTGTGCAAAAACCATCTCCCGTACAACGCCGAATTTCACGGGCTTTTTCAAACGATAGAAACCGAATACAAGCAAAAAAAAGACGGCTACGAACTCGCCGTTAAAGGGCACCTATATACTATGCTGTCATGGCTTTACCGCAACGCGTTGGAAAAACACGAGATCGCGGCGAGCAATATGAACGTTCCCTTGAACCAAGAACGCTTTAACCGCGTCGTCGAATATATAAACGAAAACTATACCCAAGATATACGCGCGGAAACCGTCGCGAAGATCCTGTTTGTCGATAAATCGTATATCAGCCGCATATTTAAATCGTACTCCGGCAAGACGATTACGGAATATATAAATACCCAACGGATATTGGTGGCGATCACCCTTCTGAAAGAAACAAAAATGATCGTAACCCAAATCGCGCTCGAAGTGGGCTTCTCGGATATCAATTATTTCAGCAGGCTTTTCAAGCAGATAGTGGGCGTTTCCCCGAAAACCTTTCGCCAACAGACTTGCTGCGAATAAACCGGCGGGGTATCAATCCGATACGGACATTCTTTGCGCTCTATTCGATGTTTCTGCTTGAAGCCGGGCTGTTTTCTTCTTATCGGGCTACCCGGACGGGCCATGAGAAAAATGCCCGTTTAATAAAAATGATGACGAAAAAGGAATTGACAATCTTTACATACGGGCATTTTTCCGTGGATTTCGCTTGCGCGTTCATGTTTTTTTATTGCGCCGCTTGGATTCCCGCGTCGAGGGTCGAGCGAATTTCTTATCTCGATTTACGCGGCGTACAACATTACTGCGTTTGGATTGCAGCCGATTTTCGGCTATGCGGTCGACCGAAAGCCCGCGTTTCCGTGGGCGGTACTCGGTATCGGCCTTACCGCCGCCGGCGTTTTGCTGGCCGCCGCCGCGCTGTCCGTCATGGCCGCTCCGCCAAAGGCGTTCTTTTTCGTCTTGACCGCGGCGGGCGTTTTGTTTTTCGCCGTGGGCAACGCCGTTTTCCACGCGGCGGGCGGACGGGCGGCCTTGGCAAACGGCAAAATGAGTTGGGCGGGCATTTTCGTTTCCTCGGGGGCGTTGGGCGTGGCGGGAGGCGCGGTTTTAGCGCGGGTTGCCGGGCAGTCCTTCCCGTTCGCAGCCGCGCCGCTCCCGCCGCTGATTGCCGCCTGTTCGCTGTTCCTCCTCCGATCAAAAAAGCCGCCGGACGTTGCGGGCGGCTTCAAAAGAGTTGTTGCGGAACCCGATGAAGGAAAGCCCGCCGCGCGGCCGTTCGACGCCGCCAATCGGCGTCTCCCGTTCGCTTTTGTCCTGACGGCGATTTTGCTGTCGGTCGTCGTGCGGGCCTATGCGGGCGGCGGGGTTCGACTGTCCCTCGGCATAATTCCCGCTCTTTTAATTGCCGGCGCGGCCGCCGCGCTCGGGAAAGCGGCGGGCGGGTTTTTCGCCGATAAATTCGGCGCGCGCGCAACGGGCACGGCGGCGTTGGCGGTTTCCCTGCCTTTCGTTTATTTCTCCGGCGCACACCCCGTATTCGCCGTTTTAGCGATCCTTTTTATCAACGCCACCATGCCCGTCACATTAGGGGCTTGCGCGTCCCTCTTGCGCGGCTATCCGGGCTTGGCGTTCGGGCTTACCGCGTTCGCTTTGGTCATCGGAAGCCTTTTCATTTGGTTCTTACCGCTTTCCGATTCGGCCGCGGCGTTCGTCGGCGTCTCCCTCACTGCGGTTTCCGCCGTTTTGACCTTTCTTTTTACAAAAAACAAATCCTCCCCGTTGCAAACAGCGGGGTATCATATAGGGTAAAAGTATTTCTATCCGATGTTTCTTTTTTGGCCGGACTGTTTTCTTTTGACGGACAACCTTGACGGACATCCTCAAAGAAAAATATCCGCTTAATAATAGGAGGAAGTTATTATGTTCCGATCTATCGCAAACCTGTTAGCCGATATGCTGCCCAGCGTTGAGATTGCCGACCTTTTGATAATCGGCATTGTCGCTATCGTCGTCGTCGGTTTACTTGCGGCGGCAATCGTGCTGATCGTCCGCGCGGTCAAGAAACAGAACGCCGGCAAGCCCCCGCAAGGCGGGCAGCAGCCGAAGGAACAGGCCGACGCGGCGGAAAATAAAAACGGCGGCGATCCGCCTGTTTGATTCGCCGCCCGCGCTGAATTTTCAAACGCGCCCTATCCTTTATGGTTTGGATATTGATTTTTTGCTTTGCGTTAACGGTCGCAGTCGAGGGCGCGGCCATGCTTGTGGTCTGCCGAAACCGGAAATGCGTCTATTACAGTTTTTTATGCAATCTGCTGACTAATCCGCTTGCGCAACTGTTGCTTTTGGCGTGGGTTTTCGCGCTCGAAGCGTTCGGAACGCCGAAGCCGGCGTCCGTTTTCGCTTATTACGGTTTCGTCGCCGTCATCGAAATTGCGGTGATTTGCGCGGAAGCGTTCGTTTATAAAAGGCTGGGGTTCCCCGCGCGCCGCGCGCTCCTTTTATCCGCGTTGCTCAACGCGCTTTCCTACGGCGCGGGGCTGATCGCTTTCCGTTTTCCGCCGTTTTAAAAGCGCGCTTTGTTATGGGGACAAAAGAATCGCGAAGTTTTTTGGGGAATAGAAAACGCGAAAACAAATTTAGGCGCGTATGAGGCGTGTAATCGGTTTTGTAAAAACCGCTCCCCCTCCGCTATTTTTTTGTCTTGGGGCTGACCACTAACGCGGCGATGTATGAAAAGAACACGGCGGCCGCTATACCCGCCGACGTTTTCGTCAGGCCGCCGGTCAGCAAGCCCAGAATCCCCTTTTCCTTGAAACCCTCTATCGCGCCCTTGGCCAGCGAACTGCCGAAACCGATGATCGGGATCGACGCGCCCGCTTTGCCGACTTCGCCGATGTATTGAAACACGCCCAAACTTTCCAGCAGGATGCCCGCAATCAAAAAGATGACGAGGATCCTCGCGCTGGTCAGTTTCGTGCGAATGATCAGAACCTGCGCGATCAAACAAAACGCGCCCCCGATCGCAAAAACCAATAGGTATTTGACAAACGTTTCCATTAAAAACTCCTTCTTTTTTGTTGCGAAATCTCTCCGCGAAGTCTTTACGGTATTTTTGTACGGGTTCGATAAAAATCTTGATAGTTATCTTTCCCGCGCGCAAAAATATCTCGTAAATTCGCGTTTAGGTTTCATGACAACTCTATTTACGATTTACAAATTGCGGTCTTGACATTTAATATTTATGGTTGACGATTTAATATTTCACGACAATAATTTATCAATTGTAAATATCTAGATTGCCCATCGTCCCCTACTCGCTTTCCAGCACCACTCCGTGAGCGATAGAGGGAATGCTCTCCCCCTGATAGGCCGTCGTGGGGCTCATCAGCGCGCCGGTCGCAATGAATAAGACTTTTTTCCATTCCCCCGCTTCCATTTTATCCATAATATAGGTGTTCAGCACCGCCGCGCCGCACCCGCAGCCGCTGCCCCCTTGGCAAACGCCGTCGGAAAATTGATAGATCATCGCGCCGCAGTCGTGATAGTTCGCGCCGAGATTGATCCCTTTTTCGCCGCACAAGTCGCGCAAAATGTCCGAGCCCAATTTGCCGAGGTCGCCCGTAGCGATCAAATCGTAATCGCCCGCGTTCCGCCCCGTGTCCTCGAAGTGCGCGATCAGCGTTTTCATCGCCGCGGGGGTAAATGTCAATCAAACACCATGTGTTTTCTAAAAAATATTACAATATTTTTTAGAAAGGGAACGCAGGTTTGGAATAGTGATATAAGACCTTGATTATTGAAGCG
>JAISFM010000292.1 GCA_031263605.1 Clostridiales bacterium
GATTTCTCCGCTCCGTTCGGGGCTTTGCCCCTCACTCCGGTCGAAATGACAAACGAGGGTTACCCTTTTGCTATGACAAAAGTTTATTCCTGCATTAACTTGCATGAAGGTTTTTGAAAGGGGTTTGGGGAAAACTTTTTTCAAAAAGTTTTCCCCAAACCTGATTTATTCACCCTACCGCGACACTTGCGCAAGACCGATGAGGGCGAAATGGGCGATGCGGTCGGGAAGGTCGGGCAGAGAGGCCAACGTGTCCTTGCCGAACATTCCGGCGGCCTTGTTCAGGGTCGCGGCGGACTCGTGGCCCAATAACGCCCACGTCGCGGGAATAAGGCGGCCAAACTCGGGCGCGGCAAGTTGCGGGCAAATGAAACTCTGGCGCGAGGAATTAACGTCCTCGCCGCTGATCTCGAAAAAGTTGTATGAGCGTATACGCCTCAATTGCGCGGCGGTGTTGCGCGAGGGCATGTAGGCGATCGTCCCGATACCTTTGCCCTTTAAAAAAGCGAGCAGTTCGTCAAGGTAAGCGTCCTCGAATTTTTGAGGCTTCTTGTCCCCCGTGACCGATTCGCCCACGTCGCCCAAATACGCGTAGGCCGCTATCGCCCCCGTCCCGTTCGCAAGTTCGACGAACCGGTCAATCGATAAAAGTTCCTCGCGCGCGTCGATGTAAAAATCCTTTACCATGCCGCCCTTTAAAACGCCCGTCAAGTCGTATTCGTAATGCGGGTTTTGCGCGTCCGACAGGCGTTCCAAGGCTGCGCCCGTAACCGGCAGATTCAAAACGTCCTTGACAAGGCGAACGCAAGCCGCGCCGCGCCCCGTTTTTTCAATGATTTTGACCGCAATCGCGAAACAAACCGTCCTCTCGGTCACCGAGCCCCCCTCTTCGCTCATCGAGTAAGGCAGGACGTCCGCGTCGAAGTTCAAAGACAGCCCCGCCTTTTGCAAAAGGGCGGACGCTTTTTCGCACATCGCGCGGTTGCGGGCGTTGCGCTTTTCCCGCACCACGCGAAACACCGCGTCTACGTCGCCGAACGCCCCGTGCGGAACGCCGTGCAGCGCCATGTACGCCACGCCCTTTTGGTCGGGGTTGTTGACGAGGCGGTCGGAAAAAGGCGTGCCGGATAAATCGACGCGGGTTTCCACGCCCACCGTCACCGGCAGGCCGACTATGCGCCCCGCCTCGATAAATTCATTCGCGCCCGCGATCGCGTCGTGATCCATGACGCCCGCCGTCTCCAAGCCCGCCCGCGCCGCCATGTACACCGCTTTGGCCGGGGAGTAGGGCGAAAACGAATAGGTCGTATGGATATGGTTGTTGACGTAGTACGGCTTGCCGGGCTGCCGCACCGAGCCCGCTTTTTGCAGGGCGGCAAGCGCCGCAAGACGCTTGTCGGCGTCGCGGTCGTTGAGTTGGGCGGTTAGGGGGGTGGCGTCCATTCGGGAGTCTCCTTTATTGTATGGTAATAGGCAATAGGGACGAGGTAAGAGGTGAGAGGTAATAAGTAATAGGTAATAGGTAAAAGGTAAGAGGTAAGAGGTAAGAGATAAAAGGTAATAAGTAATAAGTAATAGGTAAAAGGTAAGAGGTAAGAGGTAAAAGGTAAGAGGTAAGAGGTAAGAGATAAAAGGTAAGAGGTAGTGTCAGGGAAATTGGGCGCAATACGGTGGGGGATTTCTCCGCTCCGTTCGGGGCTTTGCCCCTCACTCCGGTCGAAATGACAAAACTTTCGCGCAATAGACTTGTTGCGAAATTAAAAGGCGAGCGGAATTGCGATGGATTTTTGCGACAAACAAAGATAAAAATTGATGATTGTAGCAACGCTACTATCAAAATTTTTATCAAAATTTGTCACAAAAAGACGCGCAAGGCTGCCGCAAGTTAATTTCGCAACAAGTCTAATGTCCTCTGTCCGAACCTATTACCTATTACCTTTTACCTTTTACCTATTACTTATTACCTAATCTTTTACCTTTTATCTTACCTTTGCATTGTATCACCGCAGCATATTCTGCCCGCCGGTGACGGGGACGGCCTGTCCGGTCTCGTAGAGTTGCTCGACGACGTAGAATATCGCGCGGGCGACATCCGCGATCTCGCAGCCGCGCCCCATGGGGATTTTGCTCTCGTAGGCCCTTTTGACGTCGGCCACGGTCTTCGCGCCCTCGATCTTTCCGGCGTCCAGATATTGGACGAACAAGCCTTTTTCGGGGTCCGACCACAAAGGCCCGTCAAAGAAGTTGCCCGGGCAAACCGCGTTGACCTTGATGTTGTACGGGGTCAACTCCAAAGCGAAACTCTGCGTAAGGCCGATCCCGCCGAATTTCGAGCCGGCGTAGGCGAAGTTTTTATTCGAGCCGGAAAGCCCCGACTTCGAGTTGATTTGAACGATGTCGAAGTACGCGCCGGGATCGGCCGCGTGCGCGAGTTTCATAACCGCCGACGCGTATTTCGCGCATAAAAAGTAGGCGTTGTAGTTGATTTTAGTCACTAAATCGAAACTCGCCGCCGTCATCTCGTCGAGCGAGCCCGCGCGGACTATGCCCGCGTTGTTGACAAACAGGTCTATGCCGCCGTACGTCGCGGCGGTAAAATCGCAAAGGGCTTTGACCCCCGCCTCGGCCGACACGTCCACCGCAAAGCCCGCCGCGCGGTTCCTGCCGTACAGGGCGCACAACTCGGCCGCCGCCGCCCGCGCCCCCTCGCCGTTCAGGTCGGCGACGACGACCAGCGCGCCCTCTTTTATCAGTTCCTCGGCTATGCCGCGCCCGTAGCCCTGCGCCCCGCCCGTGACCACCGCTATTTTTTGGTAGAGCCGCTTGGCCGCGCCGCTTAACGCGACTTTCTGCCGATAGTTTTCGACCTCCCAATTCAATATGAAAGCCACGTCCTCATCGGTCATGAATTGCGGCCCGCCGAAAGCCCCCGCGTATACCGAAACGGCGATCTCGTCCAAAAACACCTCGGCGGCGATGTCCGCTTCCTTTTTCGACGCGCCCAACGCGAACATGCCCGCGCTTTGTACGAATACGATTTTGGGCAAAAACCCGTTCTCGTCCGCGTACCCGTCTATCGCCCCCGCTATGCCGTCCCGCGTCAAATCCCCCTCGGGGATATAGAGGGGCTTGTGCCGGCAGTATACCGTGTGGTCGGGCGTAAAGGACACGCCCGCCGCCGAAAACAGGGCGTCGCGGCTTTGGTTTAAGCGTTCGGTTTCGCGGTTGTTCACATAGGCGAGCGACGCGCTGCCCGCCCGCTTTTTATATAAAGCCCGCAGGGTCGCCGCCGCCAAAGTCACCCGCGCGGCGTTTGCTTCCGCCGCCGCCGAAAAGTCGGGCGCGGCGGGCGCGGGCGCGGACGCGACATGCGCGGCCAAGGTTTGCATGACCCCGTCCACAAGCGCGTCCATCTCCGCGACGCTCGCCGCCCCGAAAAACACGCCGTGGTTCTGCATGAAAATGACGGCGGGGAATTTGCCCTTCCTTGCCGCATAAGCCGCCGCCGCGCCTTTGGCGTTCACCGCCAGAGTATAGCCGGGCTTGCAGGCGCGCATAAAAAGCGCGTCCGGAAACAGTTTTTCGGAAAATTCCTCGCCTTTTTTCCCGCAGGTCAAGCCGTTGACGAGCGCGGGGTGCAGGTGCAGCACCAACTTGAACGGAATGAGGGCGTGCAGCAGGGTTTCAACGCTGGGGCGTTTTTCCTCCTCGCCCAACAGCCGCGCGTCCATCATGTCGCGCAAAACCGCCTTTTCGGCGCGCGCGCTGTCCCGCCCGTAGCCCTTCGCCCACATGGCGTTGAGTTTCCCGACGTCCATTCCGACAAAGCCGTCGGCCGTAATGGCGGCGAGCGACGTGCCCGACCCCTTGACGTACAGCGTATTGCCCTCTTTAAGCGAGGTGTTGCCGCCGCCCGCCAGCACGAAACGCGGCTGCGAGCCGTAAAAATTGGACATTTTGACAAGTTCGGCGAGATTGGTCATTTGGGGTTCCTCCGTTTGATTGGTTTGTTTAATAAGGGAAGGGAAAGGGGAAGTAGGAGGTAGGACGGACGAAGTAGGAAGGCGGTTGGATAAGTAGGAAGTAGGAAGGACGAAGGACGAAGGTCGGTCGGGTTTCGTCAAGCAGGCGGGTCGGCGGGTAAGAAACTTTTATAAGGACGAAGTAGGAAGGACGAAGGACGAAGTGTCGGATGCTGTCGCAAGAAATAACTTTTATTATGCTGTATGTTTCTTGCCCGCCGACAAAGATATTTTTGCGGGTATTCGACCGCACTTCCTACTTCGTCCTTCCTACTTCCTACTTCATTATCGGCTTGCCGTTTTGCAGCAGATACCTTTCCGCGTCCGCGCTCCACAGCCCGTTGTTTTCTTTTACGCGCCGCCCCAACTCCTTTAAAAGCGGGTCGGCCGAGGTTTGCAAATCGGCCAGCGCGGTCATGGGCATATCGATCTGGCAGTACACCAACTTTTTGCCGCCCGGGATTTTGGGAAGGTTCAGCGTCGTGTCCCGCGCGGAGTTCAGCCCGCCCACGTGGGTGATCATGACCGCGGGGTCGATCGCGCCCTCCTGCATCAGTTTGATCGATTCGCGCATGTCGTCGGTGTTGCCGCCCGACGTCCCCACGATGTGCGCGGACGCGTAATGCACGTTGTAAAAATTAAATTCCGCCTTGAACGCGGGGTCGGTCGGCCCCGCGAAAAAGTTCAGGCACCCGTCGCGGGCCAACAACCGCCCGCCCTGCTCGACCACCGGACGGACGGGCGCGAACACAAACACGTCGTCGTACCCCGCCCCTCCCGTCAAAGCCGTCAATTCGGCTTCCGCGCCCTCGCGGGCGGTGTTGACGTACACCAGTTTGACGCCCCTCTTTTGCGCGTAAGACGGCGGCAGAATGGACGCCGCCCGTTCCAGCCGCGCGCCGTCGATGTCGGTGACCGCCAAAAGGCCGGGACGGCGATCGCAGTTCAGCGCGTAATCGACCGCGCCCAGGCCCATCGGCCCCGCGCCCGCCAAAATACAGGCGTTGCCGCCCTCGGCGACGCCCATTCGGTGGGCATAACTGCCGTTCTCGGTGTGGTAGTTGGCGTGGAACGCGCCCACGATGCAACTCATCGGCTCGGCCAAAGAGCCGTAGAAAAACGCGCTGCCGCCGTAGGGCAAAAAGCAGTCGGTCAAAAAAACCTCTTCGGGTATGACGATATACGTCGCCGCCCCGCCGATATAGGGGAACGAATAGCCGGGCGCGTCCTGCGAGCCCTTATAGTTCATCGCGGGCTGTACGGTAAACTTTTGCCCCGGCCTGATCTTGCCCTCATGCTTTTTCCCGACCTCTACCACCTCGCCGCAAAATTCATGCCCGATGATGACGGGGTTGGACGCGACGTCGTTCGGCACGCGCTTGTGCCGCGCCCCTTGGATCGCGGCCTTGTGCGAGGACATGCAAATGCTGTCCGAAATGATTCGGCACAGGACTTCGCCCTCTCGCAGGGCGGGCAACTCGAACGTTTCCAGACGCAAATCGTTTTCGCCGTAGAGCCGTAAGGCGGTTGTTTTCATGGTGTTGTAACTCCTTGTACGGTAATAATTTACAATTTACAATTGACAAAGTAAGGACGAAGTAGGAAGGACGAAGGACGAAGTAGGAAGGCGGTTGGATAAGTAGGAAGTAGGAAGGACGAAGGACGAAGTAGGAAGGTCGGTCGAATGTCCGTAAAACAGGTTTGTCGGCGGGTATGAAACATACAGCATAATAAATGTTATTTCTTGCGTCAGCATCCGATACTTCCTACTTCGTCCTTCGTCCTTCCTACTTCTTAAAGAAGTTCCTTTTTGCGGCAGCACCCGACACTTCGTCCTTCCTACTTCCTACTTCCTACTTCAAAAAGCGTCCCGTCAAAAGCGCGGCCAGCGCGTCCGCGCTTAAACGCGCTATGTAACGGGAAAGATCGATTCCGGCAAGCGTTTCCCGCAAGGACGCGGGCGTTAAGGACGCGCCGGCGAGCGCGTGCTCCAAGCCGGAAACCGGCTCCAAACCCGTAAAATCGCCCCGAAACTTCACACCGCCGATCCGCCCCCCGCCGACCTTCATCCATACCTCGACAAGGCCGGCCTCGCCGTAGGCGGACGCGCGGTATTCGTAATCGGGCGAAAAGCCGTAATTCCATTCAAAGGTATCGTACTTTTCCGCTTTTAACGCCATCGCCCCGTCGTATGCCGCGCCGCGCGAGGCGTCGAGCGTTTTCGCGCCGCCCGCGCCCTCCGCGATACGCCTTTCCGCCTTTTCGCGAAACGCGGGTATATCGACGGCGGCAAGGCGCGATAAATTGTCCACGCGGCTCGCGACAGAGCGCACGGCCTTGCTCTTTATCTTTAACGGGTGCGGCTTTAAAACCCTTTCCAGCACGCCCACGTCCACATTGAACATCAGCGTGCCGTGGTGCAGCACCGCGCCCCGGTAAACGGTTTGCGCCCCGCCCGAAATCTTGCGGCCGCCCGCCAAAATGTCGTTGCGCTGCGAGGTTACCCCCGCCACGCCCGATTCGGCCAATAATTCGATAACGGGCTTGTTGAACAGGTCGAAGTCCAGAAAATGCCCCGCCGCGTTCCGCTTGATAAAGGTGAAGTTGAGGTTGCCGAGGTCGTGATAGACCGCGCCGCCCCCGGTGAGCCGCCGGACGACCTGTATGCCGTTTTCCTCGGCGTATTCCCTGTCGATCTCCTCGACGGTGTTCTGGTTTTTCCCGACGATGACGGCGCGGCGGTTCTGCCACAGCATGAACACGTCGTCCTCCGCGTATTCGCGCAACAGCGTTTCTTCGAGCGCGAGGTTAAACGCCGCGTCCGTATTGTCGTTTTTGACTATAAACATTTTTTTATAAGGACGAAGTAGGAAGGACGAAGGACGAAGGTCGGTCGGGTTTCGTCATGCGGACGGGTCGGCGGGTAAGATTGCAAGTAGGAAGGACGAAGTAGGAAGGCGGTTGGATAAGTAGGAAGTAGGAAAGACGAAGGACGAAGGTCGGTCGGGTTTCGTCATGCGGGCGGGTCGGCGGGTATGAAACATACAGCATAATAAATGTTATTTCTTGCGTCAGCATCCGATACTTCCTACTTCGTCCTTCGTCCTTCCTACTTCTTAAAGAAGTTTCTTTTTGCGGCAGCACCCGACACTTCGTCCTTCGTCCTTCCTACTTCTTATCCCCTATTCCCTATTCCCTTTCCTAAACGCCCGCTTTCGCCTTGCGTATGCATTCCATGGGGGCGTAGTTTTTCCGGGGGGTATGGCCGTTTAAGGGCAGCAACTTTTGGTGAATCGCGTCGATGATCCAATCCGGCTGCGGGAAAAATTCGGCGTCGTACTCGAAAGCCGGCGTGATCCAGTTTTCCGCGCCCACGACGAAAGGCGGCGCGTCGAGATAATCGAACGCCAGTTGCGTGATGTTCGCGCTCATCTCCGCCAAAATACTGCCGCGCGCGCAAGCGTCGGACGTTAAAAGAACGCGCCCCGTCTTTTTGACCGATTCGATAACCAACTCGTAATTGAACGGCACCATGCTCCGCGCGTCGATGACCTCGGCCGACACGCCGTATTTCTCCTGCAAAATCTTGGCCGCTTCGAGGGCGCGGTACAGCGTCGCCCCCACCGTCAAAATCGTGACGTCGCCGCCCGCCCTTTTAACGTCCGGCTCGCCCAAAGGAATCTCGTAATAGCCCTCCGGCACGCCGCCCGCGTGAAACGTTTCGCCCATGTCGTAAATGCGCTGGCTCTCGAAAAAGACCACGGGGTCCGTCCCCATCAGCGCGGCATTCAAAAGGCCTTTCGCGTCGTAAGGGGTCACGGGGAACAGCACTTTCAAGCCCGGGATATGCGCGGTCAACGCCGTCCAGTCCTGCGAATGCTGCGCGCCGTACTTCGCGCCCACGCTGACGCGCAGAACCATCGGCATCTTTAAGCCGCCCGCGCTCATCGCCTGCCACTTCGCCATCTGGTTGAACACCTCGTCGCCCGCGCGCCCGATAAAGTCGCAGTACATGAGTTCGGCGATCACGCGCCCGCCCGCCAGAGCGTAACCCACCGCCGACCCCACGATCGCGGCCTCCGATATGGGCGAGTTGAACAGGCGGTGATACGGAATGGCCTCGGTCAAGCCCCTGTACACGCCGAACGCGCCCGCCCAATCGCGCACGTCCTCGCCGTAGGAAACAAGCGTGGGATCGACGTAATACTTATCGAACACCGCTTCAAAAAGCGCGTCGCGAATATTGTACTGCTTGGTTTTGGGAACGGGCTTCCCGTCCTTATCGACGGCGAAACGCGCCTTGCCCGCGATTTGCAGGGCGCGGGGGTTCTCCTCTTTTTTCAGCAAAACGTCGGGGGCGGCGTCGCCCATCCTTTCCGCGCGGGTGTTGGAAAACATCAGGCTTTCTATGAACCGCGGGTTCTTGTTAAAATCGACGTAGGGCGCGACGGACAGATCCTTTGCCAAACGGTACAGCGCGATATTGCGCTCTAAAACCGCCGCGCACAAGCCGTCCACTTCCTTTTGCGACGCGACGCCCGCCTTGACCAGTTGCGCCTTGAACGAATCGATAGCGTCCGCTTTTTTCCACGCCTCGATTTCCTCCTTGTCGCGGTAGGAGTTCACGTCGGAGGTCGAATGCCCCGTTTGGCGGTACGTCATCACGTCGAGCAGGACGGGGCCGCCCTCTTTTTTCAAGACCTCGCGCATACGCTTGTACGCGTCGATAACGGCCAGCACGTTATAACCGTCCACGCGCTCGGCGTGCATCTGCTGCGGGTTTATGCCCGCGCCCAAACGCGCCAAAACGTCGTAGGCCATGGTCTCGCCGGCCGTCTGCCCGCCCATGCCGTAATTGTTGTTGTTGAAGTTGAATATGATCGGCAGGCCGCCCTTGCCCAGCGATTGGTCCCACAAGCGCGTGTACTGATCCATGGCCGCGAAATTCATCGACTCATAGACGGGGCCGCAGCCCACCGCGCCGTCGCCCGCGTTGGCGACGACGACGCCGCCCTTTTTGTTGACCTTCTTATACAGCGCGACGCCCGCGGCGATGGGCGCGCTGCCGCCCACGATCGCGTTGTTGGGGAATATGCCGAACGGCAGGAAAAACGCGTGCATACTGCCGCCCAGCCCCTTGGAAAAGCCGCTCTCTTTCGCGAACAGTTCGCACATCATGCCGTAGAGAAAGAATTTTTTGGCCTGTTCCTTGACGCTCTCCCCCGCGAAATTCTTTCGGATCACGCCGCAGAGGACGCCGCCGCCCTCGTTCTCCATGATCCGTTCCAATTCCTTTTCGGGCAATTTTTTGATGGCCGACATGGCTTTGGCGATGACCTCGTGGTGGGAACGGTGCGTGCCGAAAATGAAGTCCTCGACCCCCAACCAGTACGCCTGCCCGACCGCCTGCGCCTCCTGCCCGATCGAAAGGTGCGACGGGCCGGGATAGGTGAACGCCTCGCCGCCGTAATTGCCTTTCAACTTGATTTCGGTCAGCATGGTCTCGAACTCGCGAATGGCGAGCATGTCCTCCAGCATTCCCATGAAGTCGGCTTTCGTGAAGTTTTCCTTCTCGTCCGCCACCGTTTTGTTGTAGCGGTTGAGCGGAATGTCCTTGAATTTCAGTGTCCCGGCTTTGCGCTTGGCCGCCGGATCGACGAATTGGCTTTTAGGCATAGTGATTTGTTCTCCTTTTATTATTTACAATTTTTACTATTTACAATTTACAATTGACAATTTACAAATTAAGGACGAAGTAGGAAGGACGAAGGACGAAGTGTCGGTCGGGTTTCCGTCATACGGATTTGTCGGCGGGTAAGATTGCAAGCAGGAAGGACGAAGGACGAAGTGTCGGTCGGGTTTCGTCAAGCGGGCGGGGCGGCGGGTAAGAAACATACAGCATAATAAATGTTATTTCTTGCGTCAGCATCCGATACTTCCTACTTCGTCCTTCCTACTTCCTACTTCTTAAAGAAGTTCCTTTTTGCGGCAGCACCCGACACTTC
>JAISFM010000295.1 GCA_031263605.1 Clostridiales bacterium
GGATTGTTTTCAAGCAACTTGTTTTGCTCCTTTAAGTCGCGGTAGTAGCGCGCTATACGGTACGCGCCGTCCATCATCATAGCCGCGTCCCCCCTGTAAAACGGCACCACCTTGTCGTCGCGCCCGAAAAAGACCTCGCCGCCCGCGTACTGCGGGAACGCGCGCGCTATCTGCTCGGCAACGAATTTGCCGCCCGCGCTGTCGCCGCGGTAAACGCCCTCGTCAACCGCCTTTAAAAGCCGCACGGGATTGACGTTGACAAAGCCGGGGTCGTCGTTAAAGGGGTCGGCGGGGTTGTATTCCCATACTCCGTCGATGGACGGGACATAACAGTAATCCCCCTCCTGCGCGCGAACCTCGTTGATGATATCGCGGGTTACTTGGTCGTTGTAAATCTGAAACAGATGCCCCATAGAGCCGGCGAGAAAGCCGTCGTACGTGCCTTCCATGCTTATGGGCGTATACCCCTCGGCGGCGATTTTTTGGCACGCCTCTATAAAACCGTCCCATGTTTCGGGTATTTCCCGCACGCCCGCAAGTTGGAATATTTCCTTGTTGTAAATCCAAAGCACCTGTACGCGTTCGAGCGATATGGAAAGCATCCTGCCCGTATAAGCGTCGGGTATTTGCGCCCCGTAATTAAACTGCTCTTTGAACAACTTGCCGGAATACGGGCTTACGTCGTTGAGATAGTCGTAATAATCGGCAAAATAACGGTAATCGGCGGCATTGTACGAAACGTCCACGATATCGGGACGCGTGGAGGGCGCGGCAAGTTCCGCGCTCAGCCATTCCTTATAGTTGGCGGTGGGTTTAAGTTCCACCGTAACCTTTACGCCCTCGTTGAGTTTTTCGTACTCGGCGGCGACCGCCTTGTACGCGTTCGTAAGCCCGTTGCCCGTTTGCAGGCTTATGACGATTTCCTTATCGTCCGCGCCCGGCGTTTTTCCCCCGCCCGTGCCGCCGTTACAGCCGGCGGCAAACAGCAGCGTTGCCGCCGCCGCCAAAACCAACATCGTTCTTTTTTTCACTTCGCCCTCCCGTATGCGTTTTGTTTTCGCATTTTTATTTTAGACAAGCCTATTTCCTTTTTCATGTAACCGAGACGCTCCCGCGCTTGCTTCTTTTTTCTTTTTCAGCCTTTCTCTCGTACCTTAGCCTATCACGCTGTTAAGCCCCGTAAGATGCGGCGGGCATAGCGCGTCGGCCAAGAAATTCAGGCTGAATTTCGGGTCGGCGGCGCGCCTTGCAAGGCGTACAATCAAAATGTTTTCGCCCGCTTTAAACGCCGCGTTTTCTTCGATATGCACGTTTTCCGGCGTCCAATTCTGCACGGTATCCCGCTCCGAGAGCAGTTTGCCGTTAAGATACAGTTGAAAAGCGTCGTTATGCCCGATTTGAATTTTAACCCTTTGCGCTCTGTCCCAAAGTATTTTGCGCACAAGGTAAACGATGTGCGCGCCCTCGAAGGCCGAAACGCCGCTCAACAAAAACTCGTCGCCGCTTACGAATTTCAGGCGCGGCGTTTGCTCATAGGACGCTCCTTCCGCCAAGGCCGCAAGCGATTCGAGCGGCATATATTCCTTATCGATATCGGCAAACGAGTTGATATGATAGCCGCGCAGGTTGTCGGCGTATTCGCTTCCGGACTTGCCGGGAATATATTCGCCGTAAGGCTTTTTGCTCCCCCCTGCAAGTTCGATACGGAAATTGTTTTCCCAAAACGGGCCGTATACATAATACGCCGTTTTCCCGATTACCCCGAAATCGCGGCGGTATTTTGTCCCGCCGAACGAGCATTCCGCCGTAAAGATATTTTTCTCGCGCAGCAGATTTTTCTCAAAGCACTTGATTGTAAAATTCAGGCGGCGGCACCCTAACGCGGGGACGTCGACGTCCGTGCCGCCCGCAAAAGCAAAGGAAAAACCGTCCGGCGCGGCGGCCGAAACGCGCAGGCGCGCGGCTCCCGCAGTGCGGTTGACAAGCGTCAGCCCGCCCGTAAGGCTCTCGCCCGGCGCGAGGTACGGCGGGGAATCGTATTCGTTGACGATCTCTATATCGGGCGGCGCATACGAAACCGCAGCCCCCTCGCCCCCCTCCACCGTTTGCGCCGCGCCCGTATAATTGCGCAAAAAGTAAACGCCGACGCGGGCGGTGCAAACCGCCAAATCGATTATCTTGTCGGTTTCGCGTTTATATTTCAGAGTCAGCGCGTATCCGCTGTCCTTAAACCCGAATTCCTTTTGCAGACGCTCCGCGCCTATTAAAAGCCCGAGCAGTGCGCCCGCGTTGCCGGCGGTGCAGTCGGTGTCGAAGCCCGCGTTGACGGCGGTTATGCAGCATTTTATAATATCCACGCTTTCCGTGAGCAGCGCGGCGAGCGTTATCCCTATGTTCACGAATGAATTTGTGCAGTCGCAATGCCCGTAGTCCGCGATCAGGCGGCTCCGTATAAAATCAAAATCATTGTACCGCTTGCAGAAGCCGACGGTATCGGCAATCAAGCGGTAAGCGCGGGAATCGGCGGGAATGTATTTTAAGCCCGTTTCGATAAGCCTTTCGACGTCCCTTTCAAAAAACGCCGCGCTTATCATAGCGGACCAAAACCGCTCGAAATACACCGAATTGCCGTAATGGTCGAGCGTTCCGTCGATTTCGCACAAATCCGCGGCAAGTTTCGGGTTTCCGGGCAAAATCAAACCCCAGATCTCGGCGCGTATCGGGCAGCCCATGCCCTCGAAATAAAAGCCGTTTTCGTACATAGCGGTATAGGGCGGGCGCAGGCCGCGCTCGTAATTTTTCTTAAACCATGCGTATTCGCCCGGCCAGTAAACGTTCTCGGCGTTAAACGCCTCGGCAAGATGCTCCGAGTTAATATGGACGCCCTTTTCTTCCAGCGCTTTCAGCCATAATACCTGCAAATCCAAATCGTCGTTCGGAAGCATTTTTTCGATCAATTCGGGGGTAAATTCCAATTTGAGCCGCTGTTTCATACCCTCGAACGGCGCGCCCAGCGTGCCCATAACGCACTTTCCCAGCCAACAGCCGTATATCTTATCCAAGTATTGCCCATAGGTCAGTTTTCGCATTTTTAAATATTCTCCTTTCCGTTTCCGCCGCCTTGTCCCGTTATCTTATCTCAATCCGGCGGACGCGCACGCGCGAATTCGCCACGCCCCGGAAATGGATACGGTAGTACCTGTACGCCGAATCGACGGGCAACTTGACATAATCCCCGTCCCCGTCGGTTTGCGGCGCAAGCCCGCCGCGGAAGTCCCCCACGGCCCGCCAGTTTTTGCCGCGCGCCGTGTTGCAGCCCTCGACAAGAATATACTGCGTTTGCCCGGCGGCGACATACGCCTTGATTTCGCTTACGCGGTACATTTTTCCCACAATCACGTCAAGGTAAGGCGCACCGTCGTCGCCCGCCGGCCGCCAATAGTAGGCTTCGCCCGCCGCGCCCTCGGTAAGCCGCATAGTCCAAAAATCGGTTTTGTAATCCAGCATATGCGTACTGGACGCCAGCACCGCCTTTTCAAAGGCCACGTCCGCCCCGTTTGCGGCAATCTTGAATTCCGAATCGGGATTGACAAGTTCGGCGGCATATTCGCCCGCGCCGCCAAGTACGGCCCTCACGCTTCCGCCCGCGTCCGCCGTCGCGGTTCGGCTTGCGCCGTTGACCGAAAGCGTGTATTCCTTGCCGGGCGTTTGATTGACAAAGACAATGTTTACCGCGCCCGAAACGCTCGAAGCGTTTTCCGCTTCTCCGACCGTAACGTCAAATGAAAAGAAATCGCGGTATTTGACGCTTATGTCCCGCGTACGCCAACGATAGTTGACGTTCGAGCCGAACATCGTCTCGTGAATAAAGGGCGCGACGTCCAAATCGTTTATGCCGGGCTGAAAGCCGTATCCGTACGAGTACAAACCCCACAGCGTATACGCCATAGTCGGCATCGCGTGCCAAGGCTGATCGTCCGCTGACGTTACGCCGTCGCGCAGGTATGTGGTCGCGCCCGTAAAGCCCGTTACGGAAAACTTTTCCATAGCCGCGTTCGTATAGTACGGGATCAGGCCGCGGTCGCCCGATTTTACAAAGGCCGAGTACCATTCCCCCGCGGGCGCGCCGTACCAGCCGCCGTTTTCGCCCACCATAACCACATCGTACCCGCCCGTTTGCGGCAATCTTGAATTCCGAATCGGGATTGACAAGTTCGGCGGC
>JAISFM010000076.1 GCA_031263605.1 Clostridiales bacterium
ATCGTAAACGGATCGGATGAAAAGGCCGTCGTCAACGAGATGATGAAGGGCGGCTATTACGTGACCAAACTCGCGGGGACGGGCGGGTTCCTGCGGGCGCGCACGGCTACCTTGATTTCCGCCGTCAACAACGAACGGGTGGAGAGCGCGTTGGAAATTATTCGGCGGGTCAGCAAGGGGCGCAAATACGATTTGACGAAAATGAACTTATCCTCGCGCCAGATGGCGCAGGAGTTTTTCGATAAAAGCGAAATTGTGGTAGGCGGCGCGACCGTGTTTGTGCTGAACATCGAAAACTTCTATAAGTATTGAATTGAGAATTGAGAATTGAGAATTGGGAATGGGAATTGAGAATTGAGAATTGAAAAGTGTCGGATGCTGACGCAAGAAAAAACTTTTATTATGCTGTATGTTTCTTACCCGCCGACCGGCTTGCTTGACGGATATTCGACCTTACTTCTCAATTCTCAATTTTCAATTCTCCTTTCCCTTACCCGCCGACCGGCTTGCTTGACGCAACCCTATCATTAACTTCTCAATTCTCAATTTTCAATTTTCAATTTTACCTCTTACCTCTTACCTTCCAACTCTGGTTATCGATTATACGAACATCATAAAAAACTCCCTCGCGTACCGCTTGCTGACCGAAAGCAAGCGGACGCACGCCTATTTGATTACGGGCGCGGACCCGCTGCTGCCCGAACTCACGGCGGCGGCTTTTGCCGAAACCTTGGCGCGGAAATCCGACATCGCGACCTTGCCCTCGGCGGGCGGCGAGCGCGTCAAAACCGAGGACGTGAATTGGCTGACCGGCGATTGCTGGATCAAGCCGTTCGATTCCGAGGTCAAAGTCTATGTGATCAAAAAAGCCGACACCATGACCGAGCAGGCGCAGAACAAACTGCTGAAAACCTTGGAGGAGCCGCCCGCAAGCACGGTCATTCTGTTGGCGGCGTGCCGCGAGGCTCAAATTTTGCGCACCGTCGCCTCGCGCTGCCGCCGCGCGCAAATGGCCGCGCCGGGCGCGGGGGAGATATACGAGTGCCTGATCGGGAACGGCGTGGACGCGGAGCGCGCCGATTTCGCGGCGGCTTTTTCGGGCGGCAATCTGGATTTGGCCGACAAGATGCTGCAAAGCGATTTGTACGCCAAAGCCGCCGATATGGTTTTCCGCCTGTTTTCCGACATGCGGTCGAGCCGCGACGTCCTATGGTTTTCGGCGGCGTTCGCCGAATACAAGGGGATCATAGACGTAGTTTTGGATTTTATGGCGCGGGTTTTGCGCGATATTTTGGCCGTCCGGCTCGGACGGGCGCAATTCGTCTTTACAAAACGGCGCGAGGCTGATATAATAGAACTTGCGCCGCAATTCGAGCCGGCGGTTTGCGCCGCTATCGTCAAAAGAATCAACCGCGCCAAGAAAAGTTTGCAGTACAACTGCAACTATCAGGGCGTAATAGACGAGTTGCTGTTCGGAGTGGCGGAGGAGAAAGCGCGAAACAGGAGTTGAGAGGCGTTGAATGCTGACGCATTCGAATTGAGAATTGAAAATTGAGAATTGAGAAGTGTTGACCTGTCGCAAAACAACTTTTAGTATGCTGTATGTTTCTTGCCCGCCGACCGGCTTGCTCCGGCGGACATTCGACAACACTTCTCAATTCTCACTTCCCTTACCCGCCGACCGGCTTGCTTAGCGGAAATTCGACCGAACTTCTCAATTCTCAATTTTCAATTCAAATGGCTTGCTTGACGGAAATTCGACAACAACTTTCAATTCGCGCGAGGAGTAACATAAATGGGCGTAAAAGTGACAGGCATTAAATTCAACGGGAACAACCGGCTGTATTATTTCGCGCCGGGCGATTTGGAATTGCCCGTCGGGGCGGGCGTGATTGTGGAAACGGCTCGGGGCGCGGAGTACGGCACGGTCGTTATGGACATAAAAGAGGTCGAGAAAGGCCGCGTCGTCCAGCCTTTGAAAAAGGTTTTGCGCGTCGCGGACGAGGACGACATGCGACAGATCGAAAAGAACGGGGCGCGCAAAGCCGACGCGATCCGCGCGGCGCAGGAAAAGGCCGCCAAACACAAGTTGGAAATGAAGGTGGTGGACGCGGAATTTGCGTTCGACGCGCAAAAAGTCGTGTTCTATTTCACCGCCGAGGGGCGCGTGGACTTCCGCGAGTTGGTGCGCGACCTCGCCGCCCATTTCCATATGCGGATCGAGTTGCGGCAGATCGGCATCCGCGACGAGTGCAGAATGTTGGGCGGGATAGCGTCCTGCGGGCGGGTCTGCTGTTGCAAGAACCATTTGCCCGATTTCGAGCGCGTGTCGGTCAAGATGGCCAAGAACCAAAGTTTGTCGATCAACAGCCAAAAGATCAGCGGCCTTTGCGGGCGTTTGATGTGCTGCCTGTCCTATGAAAACAAGCACTATGTCGAGACGGCCAAGCGTATGCCCAAGAACAACAGCGAGGTCACGACGCCCGACGGCAAGGGGTCGGTGTGGTCGAACAATTTCTTGAAACAGACCGTCCGCGTCAAAATGCCCGGCCCCCACGACAGTTTCGAGATCAAGGAATACCCGCTCAATCAAGTGAAAGGCAAGCACACGGTGGCCGAAGATCTTGAAAAAGACGACCCGATTGATGAATCTCTAAAAGAACTGCTCGATTAGAGCCGCCGCATATCGGGTTTGATACGCGCTACGCTTGTCAAGTCTGTTCGGTCATGTATTTTAATACATTCCCTCGCATACTTGACAACTGTTGCACGTCTGAAACCCAATCTGCGGCGGCTTGCCGGAGCGTTTTTTATAAGGTCGGGATAAAAAAGGAAAAAAAAATTGCATTTATTTTGATGGGCGCGTAAAAATATCAGTAAAGTTTTTTGAAAGGGGTGCGGGGGAAACTTTGTTGTAACAAAGTTTCCCCCGCAAAAAAAAAACAAATCGAAACCAAAACCGAAATTAAAACCAAAATCTCAAAGTAAAGCAAGCCGCCACAGATTGGGCGTCAGACGGGCAACAGTTGTCAAGTCTGTTCGGTCATGTATTTTAATACATTCCCTCGCATACTTGACAAACG
>JAISFM010000178.1 GCA_031263605.1 Clostridiales bacterium
TTAAAACCGACAAAATTTTTTGGCCATAGCATCGCTATGAGCAAAAAATTTAGGCAATTTATTGCCGTTGACTGTTTTAAACCAAAAAGTCGCCGAAAGATAACCCGTGAAAATGTCCACACCGTGTACAAGCGCGCGCTTGACAAATTTCGATTAAAAGCACTTCACGGTTCGCAAACCGTTACATACACCGACCGAAATTTGTAAGTTGTAAATTGTAAATTGTAAATTATTATTTGTCAATTGTAAATTGTAATTGTCAATTGCCCTACCGAATCCCAACCGTCATATTGTCGATGACCTCGACAATTTCTTTGGCGGGGCGGTCGAGGCCGTTTTTCAGCCAATGCTGAATGAGGCCGACGCTGCCCTGAACGATAAACACAAAATACAGTTCGCGGGCGGCCTCGTCGCCGCTCCTGAATTCGCGGGGCATAATGCCGACCTGCCGATAAATCGCCGACATCAATTGCCGCTGGAAATTGACGTCGCCCTGCTCGCTCATCAAAACCCGCAACGGTTTGTCGTTGTCAACGACGTATTGCAGGACGCCCTCGATCCTTTTCAGCATTTCGGGGCGGTTCTTGCCGACCAGTTCGGCAATCGTACTCTTTATCAAAGACAATATCTCGTCCTCGATCTCGTACAAGAGATCGTACGGATCTTTGTAATACGCGTAAAAGGTCGTGCGGTTCAGATCGGCCGCCTCGCACAATTCCTTGATCGTGATCTTGTCGATCGGTTTCAGTTTCATCAACTCGATCAAGCCCTCGCGCAAAGCCATGCGCGTGTACCGCGTTTTCCTGCTTTCTTTGATTTCCGCCATTTTATTATACGGGCATTTTTCTTTGCGCAAGCCCGTCGGTAAGCCAATGAGAAGAAAATAGCCCGGCCAAAACGTACAAACCGCCGCCCCCGCGACGCGGCATTTCCTAAACGTCATACGGTTGCGAAAACGACACAGTGTCGCTTACCGTATATAGTATCAAAAAACCGCCGTCTTGTCAACAGTATTTTGGCGAAAACAGTCGAAAACTATATTACTTTTGTGTGCCGAAACGGACAAATAAGGTGGGGGATCTCTCCCGCTCCGCTCATTTCATTCGCTCCGGTCGAGATGACAGAGGGTTTGCGCGCGCATTCCTCTTGCTATGACAAATGTTGAAAGTTTTTTAAAGGGTGCGGGGAAAATTTTAAAAAAGGTTGCTCTGTATAGAAGTTAGCGCGCGGGCGTTCCCCTATCGCTTTTTAATAGGTGGGGGATCTCTCCGCTCCGCTCATTTCATTCGCTCCGGTCGAGATGACAGAGGATTTGCGCGCGCATTCCTCTGCTATGACAAATGTTGAAAGTTTTTGGAAAGGGGGCGCGGGGGAAAACTTTTTTTCAAAAAAGTTTTCCCCCGCACAACGGCACAATCCCCCTTCCCCCCTGCACTATCCTTTCTCACCGAATAAAATTCGTAGCGACCCTTTGTTCCTGTTCGGGCGGGGGAACGCCCGCGGCTTTTCCGGCCTCGATGCATTTCAACAGCCACGCCATATTCTCGCCCAGCGCGCGCATGACCTGCATACCCTCTAAATCCCGTTTCACCTCGTCGGGCGTGTTGCCGTGCGCCATGTTCCAGTATTTGCTCGACACGACGGGCATACCGCTGATCGTGAAATACTTGTTGAGTTGGTCGAACGCGGCGGTCGCGCCCCCGCGCCTGCACGTGACGATTGCGGCGGTCGGTTTACCGAAAAACAGCCCCGCCGCGCCAAACGCCGCGTAAAAAGCGCGATCCATAAACGACGTGATCGCCCCCGTCGCGGACGCGAAATGCACGGGCGAGCCGAACACGAACCCGTCGGCCTTTTCGGCCTTGTCCAAAAACAGGTTTACCGCGTCCTTTTTACAGCAACGCCCCGTCGCCCGACACGCGCCGCAAGCGGCGCAGCCCGCCACAGGCTCGTTCCCGAGCCAGCAAATTTCGGTTTCAATCCCGCGTTTTTCAAGCGCGCCGGCGGCTTCCCGAAGGGCGGTATAGGTACACCCCGCTTTGTGCGGCCCGCCGTTGACCATGAGGACTTTGCTCATATTTTTTTTCTTTCTTTATGGAAAAACTTTTTGCAAAAAGTTTTTCCAAACCTTTTCAAAAAACTTCAAACTGTCTTATTAAAGCCTCGGCCGAGCGAACCGCGTGACGGCAAAATCGCGGCGGAGACGGGCAACAGTTGCCGAGCCGCGAGGGAGCGTAGCCGAGCCTACGTGACCGAGCGGGCAAGGCAAACGCAGCCCGCCCCCGCCGATGATTTTGCCGTCACGTATTTAAGAACGTCATTATCTCGTCGGCCAGCCCGGGCATTCCCTCGTGCGCGAAGTCGGGGTAAATCCGAATTTGTTTTTTGGATTTGATTTTGTTATAGGCGGCGAATTGCGAGGACGGCGGGCAAATGTTGTCCATTAACCCCGTCGCCCAAAGCACGTCGGCGGTAATGCGCGGCGCGAGGAACTGCAAATCGATATGCCCCAACCTTTCCCAAAAACCCGCCTGCTTTTCATAGGTCGGGTAATAAAACCGCAAATGCTCGTAAATATCGTGATAGGCGTTTCGCGCTAAATCCATCTCCCAAACCCGTTTGTAGTCGCACAGGAACGGGTGGACGGGCGCGGCCTTTTTGATATCCTTGCCGTTCAGCGCGGCGCAAGCGACGGTCAGCGCGCCGCCCTGCGACCCGCCCGTAGCATATATGCGGTCCGGGTCGGCGTTGGGCAAACTCTTGGCGGCCTTGACAATCTGAACGGTATCCAAAAACACGTTGCGGAAGTACAGATTGGTCGGGTCGGGGTCGTCGAAGCCGCGCATAATCAAGCCGCCCTGCGTCCGCCCCTTGACCGGGTTGCAGTCCTCCGACCGCCCGCCCTGCCCTCGGCAGTCCATGGCCAGCACGATATACCCCTGCCCCGCCCAAGCGATTTTGTCCACAAACGGGCCGCCGTCCCCGCCGTACCCGTGGAATTGCAGCAGGACGGGCAACTTCTCGTCGGGCTTTACGTTCGCGGGGCGCGCGTACCGGCAATAGACGCGCGAATTTTTGACCGAATCGAAATACAGATCATAGCATTCGGCGTTGCGGGCGACCAGCCCCGGGACCTTTTCGGCCGTCAAACCGAGCGGCGTATTCGCGGCCTCGGCAAGGCCGGCCTCCCAATACGCGTCAAAATCGTCCGGCCTCGGGTTTCTGCCCCCGTACAGGTACAACTGTTCGAGCGGCATGTCTAAAATGGGCATAGCGTTTACCTCTTTTATAAGTTTGGCGATAACAGGGAATAGCGGGTAGGTAAGAGATAAAAGGTAAGAGGTAAAAGATGTTGACCTGTCGCAAAGCGAAACTTCTGTTATGCTGTATGTTTCTTTCCCGCCGACCGGCTTGTTTTATGGAAATTCGACAATCTCTTTTATCTTTTATCTTGAAAACATCTTTTACCTCTTACCTCTTACCTCTCCCCCTCCCCTACCTGACGTAGTTCACGCAGTCCTCTTTTCTGGGCGCGGGCGCGGGCAGGGGCGCGGCGGTATACCCCAACGCAAACGCGTACATCGGTTTAAAGCCCTCGGGAATGCCCAAATCCTTGATAAAGGTCGGGCCGTTCTTGGTTGCGAACGCGGGCAGGGCCGAAATAATGATGCAGGAATTTAAGCCCAGCGAATGCGCGGCGATCGCCATATTTTCGACGGCAATCCCGCAATCGCCTTGGGCGTTGGGGTTGCTTGCCTCGCCCGAAACCCAAACGACCGTAGGCGCGCCGTACAACAGGTTAAATTCGGGTTTTAACATCCACGGCGATTTTTTGGCGAACTCGGGGTCTTTGGCATAGGCCTCTTTGGCGGCCGCGCCGATCCGGTCGGACAGCGACTTCCTTTGGACGACCGTAAAGTGCCAAGGCTGGCCGTTCTTTGCGCTGGGGGCTTGCCGCCCCGCTTCCAGAATCAGCGTTAAATCGTCCTCTTTGACCTGCTGCGGTTTAAAGGCCCTTACGCTGCGGCGGTCGTAGATTGCTTGCAATACTTCGTTCATCTTTAATTTCCTTTTTTCTGTTTTCTTGTTTTTTATGTTAATTCAAGGGGTGCGAGAAAAACTTTTTGCAAAAAGTTTTTCTCGCGCTCTTTTCAAAAAACTTTATGCAATTACAATTCTTTCAAACATTTATCCGCACAGTTTTCCGCGTTCTTTTCAAAAAACTTTATGCAATTTCTATTCTTTCAAACATTGATCCGCAAAGTTTTTCCGCGTTCCTTTCAAAACTTTATGCTATTTTAACCCGTATTTTTCCATATCGACCCGCCCGTCCCCTAAAAAGCCCACGCCCTCTTTTTCGAGCAGTTCGCGCTGTATGTTCTCGCCGCCGAACGCAAAAGCGCGGCTGCATTTGCCGTCGATCGTGACGACGCGGTGGCACGGGATCGACTTCGGGTCGGGGTTGACGTGCAAAGCCCAACCGACCTGCCGCGCCATGCGCGGGTTGCCCGCAAGGCGCGCGACCAGCCCGTAACTCGCCGCGCGCCCCGCGGGGATCGATTTGACGACTTCATAAACGGTTTGAAAAAAGTTCACGGCAATAGAGTTGTTGCGAAACTGAATGGGAGTGTACAAACCGCATTGCTCATAAACACGGCAAGGCAGGTCATTGCGAGGAGGACGCGTAAAGCGTCCGACGAAGCAATCGCTATATAAAAAGGTGCGTTTCGTGTTTGGTAGAGATTGCCGCGTCGCGCTTCGCGCTCCTCGCAATGACCGGCAGCAACGCGGTTTGTACACTCCCAACTGAATAGACTTGTTGCGAAATTAAGACACGAGACGATAGGCGAGGGATTTTTGCGTGTAATACAGATAAAAATCGCAGTTTGCAGCACCGCTACTAACAAGATTTTTACGCGCATTACACACAATAAAGACCCGCATAGCGTCCGCATCGTATTTCGCAACAATTCTAATGACAGTATATCACAAGAAAGGGATAAAAGAAAATGAAAAAACCGTTTAGTGAAACGCGTTCAAATACTCTTCCTTTATCGCGTCCGACACCGTACCGGCGAATTGATAAGAACCTTCTTGGTAATAAAACGAAAACCGATTCCCTTCCGCGTCCGCCAAGGACTCCTGCATATGATGGACTTCCGGCAAGCCGCCGTCCGCGTCCTTATAAAAAACCGACTTGCTAATCGATTTGTAACCGTTTGCAAATTCCGCGCCGTGCGTGTATGCGTATACGTCAAGCCCGACCAATTCCCCGCTCATGTTAAACATGAAATGAACCGCCGCGCCCCCGGTAGGCGAACGGTCATAGTACTCGGAATTTTCGTCGGAAACCAACGCGTCCACATAAACGTCCAGAATTTCACCGTATTCGGTCAATCCGTACACGTTGTTTTTCTCGTAATAGGCAATTCCCACAAGCAGCCCCTCCGCGCCGACAGTATAACCGAGACCGGCATATTCCATCAATTCGGCAATCTTTTCCCCGTCGAGAATCTTTAAATCGTTTAAGCCGTCCCAATTCAGACGCGTCAATTCATAGGCAACCGAAAACATGACGATTTCCGAACCCCAAAACTCCGGCGTTTTGGCGCACTCCGGCACGGAAAACCCCGAAAAATTCAGCGGAGGCATTGTCTTCGGCAAGTTATTCGCTGTTCCGTTCGGCAAACCGCCGTCAATTCCGCTCGGCAAACCGCCGCCCGGTACGAAATCGGGCGAAAATTGACAGGCGGCAAAAATGAACGCGCACAAACAAATGAACGGCACACCGACGACGGCTTTCCATGCGAAACCTTTTTTCATACCGTACTCCTCCGCTTTTGCCCTTTGGATTATTATATCCCATTCCCGAAAAATTTGCAAGGAATTTATCCCTTATTTATCGCAAAGAAACTTTTTTTGAAAAAATTCCGTATGAGAATAGTATAACACAAAAAGCCGGAAAACGCATCGTCAAACACGCGGTGCGGTCGAGTTGTTTTGGGAACCACCCCGCCGCCGTTGGCGGCACACCTTTTTCAGTCCACAGCGCATAGTCCACAGTCCACAGTTGCGGTCGAGTTGTTTTGGGAACCACCCCGCCGCCGTTGGCGACGCACCTTTTTCAGTCCACAGCGCATAGTCCACAGTCCACAGTTGCGGTCGAGTTGTTTTGGGAACCACCCCGCCGCCGTTGGCGGCACACCTTTTTCAGTCCACAGCGCATAGTCCACAGTCCACAGTTGCGGTCGAG
>JAISFM010000355.1 GCA_031263605.1 Clostridiales bacterium
GCGGAGATGGGGAAGTCCGCGTTCGACCAGTTGTACGGGTTCGTCACCCGAGGGACCGAGCCGAAGAGGATTATCCTGCAACACGAATTGGTCGTCCGGGAGTCCACCGAGAAGGCGGAATGAGCGGAGCAGGGCGCAATGCACAATGCACAATGCACAATGCACAATTTCGGTTTTGGGCGTGTGCAAATCCGGTCATTGCGAGGAGCGCGAAGCGCGACGCGGCAATCTCTACCGAACAGAGGAACGCCCGCGCAATGTCCCCCGACCGAAACTGTGGACTGTGCACTGTGCACTATGGACTGCGCAAAAGTTCCCCCGCGCGAGAAACGCGCGACCGACCATCTTCCATCTTCCATAGTCCTATTCCCTATTCCCTATTCCCTAACCTACCGAAAATGCGCGCTTCCGGATATAAAAAAATCATCATCGACACCGATTTGGGCGACGATATCGACGATATTTTCGCCCTCGCTTTCGCGTTCGCTTCCCGGGCGTTCGAGGTCGGGCTGATCTCGGTCTGCTGGGGGGATATCGACTATAAACTGAAAACGGCGGCGCGGCTGCTGGCGGAAACGGGCGTGTCCGCGCCTTTCGCGCGCGGGCGGCAAATCGCGGGGAGCAACACGCCCCACGACGTGTCGGGCTACGCCGCGCCCGATTGCGGGAACGCCGCCGACGGGATCGCGCGGGCGGTGGGGGAGGGGGCGCGCGCGGTCGTTTCTATCGGCCCGCTGACCAATATCGCGGATTTCGTTTCCCGATACCCCGCGCTGAAAAACGCCTGCCGCATCGTTTGGATGGGCGGCAGCCTTCGGCGGGGCTACATCGGCCAAACCGGCCCGACGAACGAGTTCAACGCCGCGATGGACCCGGTTTCGGCCGCCGCCGTCATGCGGTCGGGGTTCGACGTCGCGCTCGCGCCGCTGGACGTTTGCCGCGATTTTATCGTGGACGGCGAACGCTTTGCCCGCATACGGCGGGACGGCAACCCGTTCGCGCGCGCCGCGCTGAATTTTTACGCCGAATGGCACCGGAATTACCGGGGCGGCGCGCTCAAATACCCCGAACGGGAGTCGAGCGGCATTCTGTACGACCTTGTGCCCTTTTTATATCTTTTGCGTGGGGAGTGGTTCGGCGTCGAAACCATGCGGGTCGCTTGCGACGGCAAGGGCTTCACGCGCGAAACGCCGGACGGCGCGACGGTCAAAGTCCTGACCTCGTTTCCGGGAAAGGAGCGCGCGCTGGATTTCGTCGCGGACGTTTTTACGCGGCGGAGCAACTAAACGCTTGCCGATAGGCGCGTTTCATTCGAGTGGATACGCCGTTAGAGCCTATGGACGACACTATCCAATAAAGGAGGGTACAGTTGATGAATAATGATTTAAAAAAATTAGGCAGGGCGCAATGGCATTTTTTCGGCGGGACATATTTGCCGATTTTGTCGGCGGGGTTAGTCTTGTTCGTAGGGTACGGCACATCCTTTTTTTACATGGGCATCCCTATGCTTGCGGTCGGTTTATATTGTTTTGGTTAGAAGGACTGTTTTTTTGATAGCCACTAAAAACAAATACGCGACTTTGGCAAAGGCGATCATAGACGCCGCGCTGATGGCGGTTACGGTTGCTTTATGTATGATATTTACGACTGCGAAATGGACTGAAACTGCCGAGGGTCTTACATTTAGCGTGAGCGGTTATTTGCCGACTACGGTCTTATTCATAATTCTGATTTTAGGGACTTTCATATGCTTGGTCAAAACGAATCAAAAAGCAGGTTGGGCATATAGAAAACTCCGAAAGGGAAGTTCCGAAAACAACGCCCCCGATTGAATTTTGCGGATTGTACGGCAATAAGGCCTTGAAACCGTCAAAGCAAGCAATTCAAATCGGATAAAGGGCAACGCGCCGCCCTACCGTTTGGGCGCGCCGGAAAACGGATAAGGAAAAACGCCGCGAAAAAAATTTTAATATTTTTACATGAAAAAAGGCTCGTGTTTGCGAACCTTTTTTGTCGGAAAAAATTACATGAAAACCTCAAAACCGCCCTAAACCGTGGCCACTGTTTCATCATACGGCCGGCCTTGCGGTTTTTCCCGCAAGCCTAAATAACTTTTGCAGGCTTCCTGCGCGAGTTGCGAAACATTTGCCCCGCTCTGCTTGATTTCCTCGTTGAGCCAATCGGGCAGCGTAATAACACGGTTGATAGACTTGTTTTGCCGACGCTTGCGGTATATACGCATATTAACTTCTACAAGCGCGCAACTGTCGCCCGGGTCAAGCGCAATATCCCGCAGGTTCGAGGGCGCGGGGATTTCGTCGCCGTCGCCCTCCATGCCGTACAAATGCAAAGACAAAGCCTCTTTTGCGTTATGCAAAACCTCCTCCATGGTATCGCCGCCGCTCACGCAGCCCGGCAAGTCGGGAAAATAAAGCGAATACCCGCTCTGTTCCGTCCCTTCAATGACAATCGGGAAAAAATACTCGTCCTTATACATACGCTATACCTCCTATAACTTAACGCCGCTCTGCTTTTCTATGGACTTCAAGGTTTTGGTTTTGAAATCCTTGCAGGGGTGCGGGACAGTCGTGCGGCCTTTCTTTGTCGGGTGCTTGAATTGGCGGTGGCTTCCGTCGCAGTCAACCTGATACCAACCGTCCGCTTTAATCCGCTTGATGACCTCTCGGCTGTCCATGTTGCTATTATAACATATGCTTGAACATATGTCAACTGTTTCCACAACCTATTTTTTTCGCCGCGAAAAAAATTTTTTTAAGAATTTTTAAAAAAGGTATTGACAAATAAAAAATATGTGGTATAATAGTGGTACGGTCCATGTAATCGATTACATGCCCGGAGAAAAAAGGGAACGGGAATAATGAAGCGAGCCGGCAATAAAATAAAAAGAAAAAGGGAACAGGCGATCCTGTGGGTGTTTTTCGCCGTCTTTTTCCTGTATTCGCTGACCCTTGTTTTTCCTTTTTTGTGGCTCTTTTACAACTCCCTCAAAAGCAAGCAGGAATTTTTAATGTCGGGCAGCCCCATGGCGTTGCCGCGCGAGTGGCTGTTCTCCAATTACATAGACGTATTCAGAATGGAGAATTTCAACCTGCCCGAGATGTTTTTCAACAGTTTCACGCTGGTAATCGGGCAGGTGCTGGCGGGCTTGTTCGTGTGCGCCTGCACGGCCTATGTGGTTTCCAAATACAATTTCAAGGGCAGGAACGCCATCTATTTCGTCGCCATCATTATCATGTTTATCCCCACGACGGGCTCCCTCGCGGTGTTCTATAAATTCATGTTCGACACGAATTTACAGGACAATTACGCCGGAATGCTGATCACCGCCGCAGGGGGGTTCGGGTTCAATTTCCTGCTGCTGTACGGTTTCTTTAAAAATATATCGTGGAGTTACGCCGAGGCCGCTTTTATCGACGGCGCGGGCAATTTCCGCGTGTTCTTTACGATCATGCTGCCGCAGGCGCGCGCCGCGTTGTTCGCCCTCGGCATTTTGGGCGCGATCGGCGTTTGGAACGACTTCATGTCGCAATTCCTGTTCTATCCGTCCCACGTCACCGTCGCCGTCGGGATCAAGAGTTTGTCCGACAACATCGTATCCTACGGGGCGGATTACCCGCGCTTTTTCGCGGCGACGATCCTCACGACCCTGCCCGTCGTCGTCGTGTACGCCGCGTTCCAAAAGACGATCATCAAAAACACGATGGCGGGGGGATTGAAAGGTTGAGAAGTTAAAAATTGAAAATTGAAAATTGAAAAGTTAAGGTCGAATTTTCGTAAAACAAGCGGGTCGGCGGGCAAGAAGCGTAAAGCATAATAAAAGCCCCGATTTGCGCAAGCGTCCGACACTTTTCAACTTTCAACTCGCCGCAT
>JAISFM010000038.1 GCA_031263605.1 Clostridiales bacterium
CTTTTTTCAGGCTTGCCATGTATTCGCTGATCTGCCGCTCGTACCGCTCGATCATGATTTCCGATATGCGGTGCATCAGTTCCTCCTGCATGTCCGTCATGCCGTTCCTGTTCACCTCGGCGACCCGGACGTACAGCGGCACGTTCAGCGTCATCGACCCGTCCGGGTTCCGCAGCCCGATGTACGCCACCTTTTGGTAATGCTCGGTTTCCTTTTTCATTCCTTGACCTCACTTTTTTTTAGCGGGGTGGAAATTTTGCCCCACACTATATAGCCGCAGAAAACGCAATCCACAACCCCCTAACCTTTTTACGGCCTTGAAAAAGCACCGAAATTCACCGCTTGGCTTTTCGGGGGCGAACACTTCAACCGCTCTCGCCATGGAAAAGGCTTTGAATTTGGCGAAAAGAGTGGTATACTGATACCAAACAAAATCGGAGGATTTAGGATATGTTTCGTTGGGCGGTTTGCGGGTTGGGAAAGATTTCGCGGCGGTGGGTTCGGGCGGCTAACGCTATCGAGGGCATGAGGGTGACGGCGTGCGTTTCGTCCTCGAAAGAACGCGCGGAGGTCTACAAGATCAAGTACGGCATGGATCATGCTTTGACTTACGAGGAATTGGCGGCTAATCCCTCGCTTGTGGACGCCGTTTATGTATGCACGAATATGAACGCGCACAGGAAAACGGCGGAGATGTTTTTGCGGGCGGGAATCCCCGTGCTGTGCGAAAAATCGTTCGCGCTGAACGCCGCCGAGGCGCGGAGCATTATAGAGTGCGCCAAAGAGCATAAGACGACGCTCATGGAGGCGATGTGGTGCCGCTTTTTGCCCGCTACACGCAAGGTGGACGAGATGATGAAGAAAGGCGTTTACGGAAAGATAAAACACATTGCCGCCGACTTTAAGGCGGGATGGGCGCATGGGCCGAAGTCGCGGGTGTGGCGGCATGATACGGGCGGCGGCAGCGTGTTGGACTTGGCGGTCTACTGCGCCACCTACGCGCACATGCTGCTGGGCAAGCCGCTGTCGGTGAGGGCGGCCGGCAAGATAAAAAACGGCGTCGATAAGTGTTGCGATTTTACATTTGAATATCCCGGCGGCGTGAAAGCGGATTTGCATTCCTCGTTTCAATTTCCTATCATCAAGGAAGCGTGCAGGATTGAGTGCGAGAAAGGCGTCGTCGTCGCGCCGTCCTTTTACCGCGCGAAGCGGATTATCGAAAAACCGCTCGGCGGCAAGAAAAAGGTTACGCGGTTTGAACGTATCGACGGCTTTACCTATGAAATCAAGCATTTTGCCGACCTCGTGGCGCGCAAGGAGTTGGAAAGCGATATTATGCCGCTCTCGGCGACACTTGAAGTGATGGAACTGCTCGACGAAATCAACCGCCAAATCGGCGTGGTGTTTTAACCGCAACGGCGGGGTATGCCGCCGGTATTTTTAAACGCGGCGACGAACGCCGTCCTGCGGAAAAGAAAAAACGGGCGAACTTAATTAAAAAGTTCGCTCCGCCGCAATAGAATTGTTATGAAACCTTTTCGCGTTTAGGTTTCGTAACAACTATAATCTCGCGTAGACGCTAACTTGCGGAAAAGAAAACGGGGCGGACTTAATTAAAAGTCCGCCCCGTCGGGATCTCATGCAAACGCCGCCTAACTTATTTCGACGACATAGTCACCTCCGGAAAGAGTATACGATTTATATCCGGTCCCGTCGGGATTTTGAGTGTACGCCCCTCCGCTAATTGAAACCGTACCGCCGAAATCGGACGAGATTTTTAACACGCCTTCGCCGGAAACGGCGTGAATGTTCATCGTATAACCGCCGTTACCGTTTTTGGTTACGGACAGCGTTATCTTGCCATCGCCGGTATCTACCGCGCAGTTCAAACTGTCGAACAGGTTTTTCGGAAAAATCTCGTATTTCGAAAAACCTTCCGCCGTGGGGCGGATTCCCGCGAAATACTTCGACATAACCGTCAGAAACCCGCCGCTCCAACCGTGATTAAGCGATACGAAGTCGGCGTCGTCAATCGTCCAGCCCTCCCAAAGCGTCGTATACGAGTCGGTCAGCATGGGGGCGTAGCGTTCAAGAATCCTGTCTTTGGCCGTTTCGTATTCGCCCATAACGCAGAGCGCTTCCAAAACGAACTTTTCCATGTAGATGCTCGCTTCTTTCGTATTTGTCAGGATAGGGATAAGCGCGGCGTAATCGCCGGGGTCCGCGAGGCCGCCGAGAACGGCCAACGCGTTCGCGCGGTCGTCGTCTTTTGCGCCCGAACGGAACCCGCCGTCCTGTTTTTTGTATTTCGCCGTGAATCCGGTTTTCAGCGCGCTCATTCGGGCGGACATAAACGCGTTGTCGGCGGTAATTTCAAGCGCGGCCGCAAGTTTGCTCATGTTCGAAACGGCATAGTAATACCACGCGTTTTGAATGACTTCGACGTCCGCATTGTTGCCCCAATCCGTCCACATCCACGAGCCGTCCCGAGTTTCTAACATGTTATCGGCTTTTAAGTTGAACAACTTCAAATAATCCATCGCAACCGGATAGAATAGATTTAGGGTATCCGCGTCGCCCGTATGGAGATAGTAGTTGTATACTTCGACGATGAAAGCCAAACTTTGAACCGGAATTTCGTGCGGCGTTTTAGAGGGGGCGCGGCTCGGAAGGATTTTGTCCGTTTTTGTCCAGCCTATCTCGGTCAATATAGTTTTTTGAATCATGCCGTACGCGCTCGAATCGAGGCCGTAGAGCAGGATGTCGATTTGGTTGGCGGCATCGCCCGCGTACGGCGCGCGCTCGCGGTCGGGGCAGTCCATAAAGGTATCGCGCATGTTGATAACGACGGAATTTAGCGCTTCTTGCCAAAGTTGGTTTAACCCGTCGTCGTCGGATACAAAGTTTCCCGTTATTTCGGCCGGATAGCCGCTCGGGCGGTACCCTAAACGCGTAAATTTAACGCCCGCGGGGACTTCGACGATAAGCGACGGGCCGCTGCGCCAAGGATAGTTCTCGAAACTTTGTGCGCCGGGCTTGGTAATGTACGTATCGACAAAATTAGGCTTCCGCCCCGCGTAACCCGCGTAATAGACGATCTTTTT
>JAISFM010000187.1 GCA_031263605.1 Clostridiales bacterium
GAGCGCGGACCGCGCGACGCGGCAACCGCTCCAAAACACCAACCGCGCCTTTTTATATACCGATTGCCGTGTCGCGCGTTCCGCGCTCCTAATTTTGGCTTTTATAGTTCGAGGAAGTATAGCGCGAGGGCGCGACGTGGAAAAGGCTTTTAAAGAGGCGCGAGAAATAAAGGGAGTCGCTGTAACCTACGCTGAACGCCGCGATTGTGACGTTGCAATCGTCGTGCTCTAAAAGTTCGCAGGCTTTTTGCATACGGAAATTGGTTATATATTTTTTCAGGGTTATTCCCGTGAATTTTTTAAAGGCGCGCGACAGGTACGAGGAATTGAAATGAAAATATTTGCCGATAGTGTCAAGGGTCGTCGCAGGGTTCGCGTAGTTTTTTTCGATATAATCTATAACGCCGCGCATATTCAATTCGCCGCGCGAGCGCGAGCGCGCGCATTCATAGGGGAAGCGTTCCTCCGACAGCATGGCCATAATCAAATAGATATGAGCCGTAACCCGCACGCTTAACAGCCGGGGGGAAAGCGAGGCGTTGATCATTTTAATAAGTTCCGTTCTGACCGGTTCAAAGTTTTTGACCGTGTAAGCCGGCGTTTCGCGTTTAAGGCCTATCGTTTCGCATAAAAATTTCGCGTTCGCCCCGTTAAATTCTATCCAAATATATTCCCACGGGTCGGCGCGGTCCGGCTCCCAACTGCAAACGGTATTGGGCGTTATGAGAAACAAATCGCCGCCCGATATGGCGTAGGATTTTTTGTCGATCGTGAAAAAACCGCGCCCGTTCAGGACAAAATGAATGAAGAAGTGGTTTTTGATGAGAGGGCTCCATTTTTCCTTGTCCGAGGAGCAAATTTCGTGCCCGACGACAAGAGGAAAAAATCCGCTGTCGAAATTGTCCAGTATAAATTTGAAGTACACCTTGTCTTTGAGGACGCTTTTAGAATTTTTCATTTTTCAACCCGTATGGGAGTGTACAAATAGCGTTGCTACCGATGGCCATTGCGAGGAGCGCGAAGCGCTTTGAGAGCAATCTCTGCCGAACACGAAACGCGCCTTTTTATATAGAGATTGCCGCATCGCGCGTTTCGCGCTCCTCGCAAGGCCAAGCCGAGTTTATGTTCCACACTGTTTGTCTGCTCCCGCCCGTATCGGTATTATATCATTTTTCCGCGTACAGAACAAGGGATTTTGGGCGAAATGGTAAAAAAAGTCCATAGTCAAATCATATTTATCTATTTACTAACGCCTGTTTTTAAGTTACAATAGTAAAGTCGGAGGGTGTGTTTGCGCCGATGAGAAAAAACGGAGGGATAAGCGCGGAAGATGCCGCGGGAAACGTGAGGAAGAAAAAGCGCGGGATAAAAAATGTTTCCCTGCTTCTCATCATGCTGCCGACGGTCGCGTATATCGTTATTTTCCATTACCTGCCGATGGGCGGGCTTATCATCGCTTTCAAGGATTACAATTCCTTCGAGGGGATGTTCGGCTCGCCGTGGGCGGGCGACCCGTTGAAGCATTTCAAAAACTTTGTTACCTTGCCGAGTTTTTGGCCGATTATCAGAAACACGCTGGTTTTAAGCGTCTATTCCATCGCGGTTTATACCGTTTTACCGATTGTCCTCGCGCTGTTTATCAACGAGGTCAAGCCGAAGGGCTATAAGAAGACTATACAGACGATTTCCTACGCCCCTTATTTCATATCGACCGTCGTGGCGGTGGGTATGCTGTTCACCTTTTCCAATCAGGAGAGCGGTATTTTTAACACCGTCAAGGCGTTTTTCGGCGGCGAAAGAACGAACGTCATGGAATCCAAAGGCTGGTTCTCTACGATTTACGTAATGAGCGGCCTGTGGCAGGGCTGGGGGTGGTGGGCCATTATTTACGTGGGGACGCTGTCCACGGTGGACCCGAACCTGCACGAAGCGGCGGTTCTGGACGGCGCGGGCAGGCTTCGGCGGATTTGGAGCATCAATATCCCCGCGATTGTGCCCATGGCGTTGATTATGCTCATTTTGGCCATAGGCAATATGCTCAACCTTGGTTTTGAAAAGATTTTCCTTATGCAGACGGACCCGACCATCCCCGTGTCCGAGGTGCTTTCCACGTATGTTTACAGGGTTACGTTCATGACGACCAAGGCGCAATACAGTTACGCGGCCGCGATCGGGCTCTTTAATTCCGTCGTCAGCATGGTTTTGCTGATCGGCGCGAACTTCGCGTCGAAATTGTTCGGCGGGACGTCGTTGTGGTGAGAACGCATGGTTGAAAATACGGGTAAGGATAAAGTCTTTAATCGGCTCGTGTACGCGGGCTTGTTTGTCTATATCTTTGCGACCGCGCTTCCGCTGCTGCACGTTTTGGCGAATGCCCTTTCCTCGCCCGAAATGGTCAATAAGGGCAAGGTGGGGCTGTGGCCGAGGCAGTTGAACTTCTCGGGCTTCGGGCAGGTTCTGGCCGACAGCGATATATTGAGGGGCTTTTTAATGACCTTTGTTTATACGCTGCTGGGCACGCTGCTGCAACTTGTCTTGCAATTCACCGCCGCGTATTCGTTGTCAAGGCGCGACCTGCCCTTCAAGCGGTTTTGGATTTTCTTCTTCCTGATTCCCATGTTTGTGTCGGGCGGCATGATACCGACATACTTGATCGTCAAAGGGCTGCGCCTGATGAATACGTTTTTGGCGATGATTATTCCGGGCTGCGTCGGGATTTACAACATCGTCATCATAAGAACGTATATGGGAACCGCCATACCGTGGGAATTGCAGGAGGCCGCGCGCATAGACGGGGCATCCAATTTGAGGATATTCCTGTTTATCGTGATGCCCTTGGCCACGCCTATTTTGGCGGTTATGACCCTGTACGGCATAGTCGGATACTGGAATTCCTATTTTAACGCCTTGCTGTATTTGACGAACCGAAAACTGTACCCGCTGCAAATGGTGCTGCAAAAGATCCTTGTGGCGAACGCGGGGGCGACGGTCGGGGGCTCCATAGGCAACAGCGAGCAGCAACTGAAAAGCGAATCCTTAAAATATGTCGTGATGGTCGTTTCCTGCGCGCCGATTTTGTTCCTGTATCCTTTCTTTCAGAGGTTTTTTGAAAAAGGGCTCATGATAGGCGGCCTGAAAGGATAGAGGGGCCGCGGAAAACGATACAAAAAGGGTATACCCTTTTTCGTTTGCCAAGCCATAGGCTTGGCAAACGAAAGGAAAACATATTGTCAAGCAAAAAACACAAGGAGAGGTTTTGCATGAAAACAGGGAAAAGGAAGCCGTTTCGCGCCGCGCTGGCCGCAATAAGCGCGATGCTTATTCTGCCGGCGTTCGCGTTTTTGCCGGGGTGCGGCGGCAAAAACTACGACTCGAATAACTTTTTGCCGAACGGGACGGAGGGCAATCCGTATCAAATCGTCCGGGATCCCGTAACGCTGAAAATTTTCGTTCCCGTAACGCCGACGAACCCGCCGTTCGGAAACCTGAAAATGTTCAAAAAACTGTCCGAGATGACAAACTTGAAGTTTGAATTTATCGAGGCCGATTTGGGCGCGTATCAAAATATGCGGGCGGCCGCTTGGGATTCGGGGGATTTGCCGGATTTGTTCTTATACAACAACGGGATAGAGGAACAGGTGTCCTTTCAGCCGTTCGGCGCGCACACGCCGTTTAACGACCCGAACCTCCAAGTCGAGGGGGTCGGGGACGTCGGCAGCCTGATAGACAATTATATGCCCGTGTACAAAAAACTTTTGGACGAAAATTTCAACATAACGACGGACGAGGACGCCAAGAAAATAGCGACGCTGCCGGACGGCAAAATGTACAGCGCGCTTTCGGTAAACGACGTGCCGCGCGACCTTTCCTTTAAAATGTTCATCAACCAAAAATGGATCGACGCCTTGCAGGCGGAGGGCTGGGACATAAAGGATGCGGACGGTATTAAAACGACGGACGATTACCTCGCCGTTTTGCGGGCGTTCAGGGACGGCGACCCCAACCACAACGGCAGGACGGGCAAGGACAATAACGACGAGATCGGCGTGGGCGCGATGTCGGTCAATTATCTGCGCAATTTTATATTGGGCGCATACGGGTATGTGTCCGCCGGCGTCGAGGTCGAGAACGACGGTTCCGCGATGACGTTCGTCCCCACGACCGACGCTTACAGGCAGTACCTGAAATTTATGAGGTCGCTGTTCGGGGAAAAACTGATCCATTCCGACGTGTACAGCATCTCGACCGACGCGCAACTTGCGCAAAAGGGCATGGAGTACCGCCTCGGCTCGTTCTGCTCGGCGGCGGCGTACCTCACGGTCGGGTATGAATACGAAAGCGAATACGTTACCTTCGGCCCCCTTACCAGCGAGTATTACGCGGGCGACCCGATTCAATGGCGCACTTCGCCCGTTTTCCAGCCGACGGGCGCGGTGATTCCCTCCGGAACGAAAAAGGTGCGCGAGGCGGCGAGGCTGCTCGACATTATGTATTCCGACGTCGGCTGCCAGTTGCTGGCCTACGGCGAGGAAGGGGTGGATTTCGTTTGGGACGACGCGGAAAAGACCTCGTGGACCTTTCAAGTCCCGCCGACGTGGACGGGCAATCAGGAGGCGTACCGCGCCACGCTGACGCCGCATCCGGGTTCGGGCTCGGGGCTGTATTGGAAGTACGGTTTTGTGGGCAAGATGAACGACCCGATTATAACCGCCCTCAACAGAATGAGCGAAAGGTACCAGCCGTACCTCAAAACACCCGTACCCCCCGCGATGAAAATGACGTCCGCCGAGTACGACGAGGTTATTCTTTTGAGGACGGACATCGAGCAGCAGGTGAAGTATTGGGAGACGGAATTTGCCAAAGGTTCGCAGGACGCGGCCGACGATAAGGATTGGAGCGATTTCACCGCTTTAATGAAACAATACAGGTGCGAGCGGTTTGCGGAAATTTACAACGGCGCGTACGCGCGGTATAAGAATGCATAGAGTCTATCGTTTCGCGTCTTAATTTCGCAACAAGTATAAAGGGAGGGGAGTGTACAAACCGCGTTGCTCATGAACACGGCAAGTCATTGCGAGGAGGACAGCGATAAGCGTCCGACGTGGCAATCTCTATATAAAAAGGCGCGTTTCGTGTTTTGTAGAGATTGCCGCGTCGCGCTGTGCGCTCCTCGCAATGACCGGTAACAACGCTATTTGTACACTCTCAAAGGAATTAAAGAATGAAAAAGCCTTTTAAAAAGTTTAAATCGGTATTCGCGCTAACGGCCGCGGTGTGCTTTCCGTTTCTTTTTTCGGCGTGCGCGGGGGGAAGCCCCGTCGCGCCGCCCGGGGATATCGCCGTCGCCATATTCGCCGAGGATACCGCGGCGGAATGGGACGGCGCGGTAAAGGCCGTCGCCTTTACCAACGACAGGGGACTGCCCGCCTCGGATTTCAGGACGGAGTACGAGGGCAAAAGCCCCACCGTCTACGCGAAAACCGAAACGCCGCCCACGCAAGCCGGAACGTATTCCGTGACCGTCACGTGCGTAAAGGCCGGCTACGTCGGGACGAAAACCGTCACGCTGACCGTAACCGAGCCCGTCGGGGACGGCCTTGACGCCGTGACGAAAAACGAGATGATCGATCTGATGCGGGGAAGCGTTTACAGGGACCCCGTAAAGACCGGCGAGTTCGCGGGGCTGTCCGCGCCGCACCTCACGGGCGTGGATCGGGACGAGTTTGAAAAAACGAAATACCCCGTTCCCGCCGACGGCGGGTTCGCCCAAATCTACGACGTTTCCGAATACGGGGTATTGCCGTCCAACGGGGACAACGCGTATCCCTTTAAGGACTTTTTGGCGCAAATCAAGGGCGTGAGCGGCTTGAAAAAAGTGTTCTTTCCCGCGGGCGTTTACAGGTTTTCCCAAACGACGGCACTGGCCGGTTTCAGCGACGTTTATTTTTGCGGCGGCGGGTATACGGAATGGCTGATGACGGATTGGACAGGCGCGTTCAAAATAACGGCCTCGGACAACATTCATTTTAACGATATCAATTTCGATTACGAAACCAGTACGTCCGTGACCGGGAGGGTGACGGCGGCGGACCCGGCGGCGCGGACGGTAGACCTCTTGATCGACGACGAATTCGATATGTCGAATTACCGCTACGGAAGCGGCAAAATTTACAGGGGGAATTATATCGAGTACGCCTATGACGAACAATTCGGGGAATATTACCCCGACCCTTACGGCAACCTGTTGTACAATTCCGACGGCGACAGCCGGTACGCCTTATCGGACGGCTCGTATAACGCCGCGACGAAAACGCTGCGGCTCACGTTCGCGGACGGCTACGGCTGGAAGCCGCCCGCAATCGGGACGGTCGCGGCGGCCACCTATACCATGTACGAGCACCACACGTTCGAGGTTATGGGGTGCGAGGATTTTTACATGGAAAACTGCGATTTCTATATGTCACTGGGCATGATGCTGCGGATAAACTCGACAAAAAACATATACCTGAACCGCGCGAATATGAAACTTAAAAGCGGCTCCGCGCGAATGCAGACGACCACCGCCGACGGGCTGCATACGATGGACTGCTTCGGCGATTTGATCGTTACCAACAGCGTATACGAGGCGAGCCACGACGACGGCATGAACATATGCACCTTTTATTTCACCGTAACCAAGTATTACGGCAATACGTTCAGTTGCTCCGTGACCCAAAACGAGTTCAAGCAGCCGATCGAGGCCGGGGACGAAATCGAGATTTTTAATAAGAGCACGATGGAATCGGTCGCCGTCCGCACGGTAACGGCGGTAACGGATTGGGGCAAGACGTACGACGTTACGCTGGACAAAAGGCTGCCCTCGGGAATCGATTTCACTGGATACAAGGTGGCGGATATCACCCGCACGCCCAGGCTGCGCGTGGACAACTGCGTTATCAGGAACAAACGCAATCGGGGCATCTTGGTGCAGACGCGGGATTCCGTTATCACAAATTGCGTTTTTTACAACATCATTCACGGCCCGCTGCTGATTTTCACCGCGCAGGACGTTTTCTCGGAGGGCGTTGTGCCGCAAAACATTACCGTGAAGGACTGCAAGTTTTTCAACAATTGGGGAAACGACGTAAGCGTAGTCGCTTATACCGGCGGCGCGGCTCCCGGCATTATTAAAGGCGTCACGGTCGAAAACAACTTTTTCGGTTCGAGTTGCGGCACGGGGGTAACCGTTTCGCGCGCGGGCGAGTGCCTCGTGAAAAACAACCTGTTTTACGAGCCCGGCAGGCGCGTCGCGCGGCGGTACTGCGGCGTGGCTTTCCAAGATTCCGACGCGATGGAGGCCTCCGGCAACCTATTCGTCGTTTCGGGCGGCGTTTATGACACGGACTACATCGACGTGCAGACGGTAAGAGTGACCGGCATGACGCAGGTCGGCAACGTCATCGATGTTTTGGCTTGAATCGTCGATGTTTTGGCTTGAAGGGAGCGTACAAACAGGGTCATTGCGAGGAGCGCAACGCGGGCGTTCGCGCTCCTCGCACCAACCCTAATGACAGAAGAGCGGACAAAAAGGAGTGACAAAAATGTTAAAAACAAAAAAAGCGACAAGGCTTTCGGCGGTTCTGCTGGCGGCGGTTTTGCTGTTCTCGGCGTGCGTCAAATTGGCCCCGGATACTACGCCGACGGTCAGCCCCGCCGAACAGCGGTATACGGTCGGCTCCTCCGCCGACCCTGTGTTTACGATTGACTTAAAATCGGAGGCGGTGTTGCGCGTAACGGCGGACGGGGCGACGCTCGCCCCCGAGAATTACGACGTGTCGGATACGTCGCTGGCGGTCAAACGGGCGTACCTCGACACCCTCGCGGAGGGGAGGTACGGCTTTACGCTGGTGACAAACGGCGGCGAGGCGGCGTTTGCCGTCGTCGTTACGGCCGCGCCCGTAAAGAACATGACGGCGGCGGAGTACACGGCGGCTTTGGGCAAGGACGAATATACCGTAAGCGGGCTCACGGGGGCATACGGCTTAAAGGACGGCGGAAACGTCGGGGTCGACAGGGAGTATTACAAGGAAACTATGTACCCCGCAAAGGCGGACTCGGCGTTCGACGGCGACGCGCTGATCGTATTCGACAGCCAAACGGGGACGAACGACACGCAAAAATGGGTGGCGTCGCTCGCCGCGGCGAAAGCGGTAAACCAACCGGCGGCGGGCGAGGGCAAGGAAGTCAAGATTAAACTGCCGGACAGGGAACTGGACCTCGATTGGAGCAACGCGGCCTCGGAGGCGGCGGGCAAGGCTTACCTGACGGGCTACAAGGGCCTGTATATCGAGGGCGGCCCGAATACCGTGCTGATGCTGGACATGCTGGCCGGCTGGGTTCTCGGCTTTTCCGTATCGGATTCCGAGGACGTGCATTTTAACCACGTCCGCTTGGATATGAAGTACTCGACGACGATGGCGGGGATTTTCGAGAACGCGGCGGACGCGGACGCGGCGAACCTCACCGTGAAGTTGCGCATTCCCGATTCTTTCGCGCCGGAGTTAGACGCCCTCGATAAAAACCCCGACCTTTACGCCGACCTGTATTCGATCGTGGAATACGACCAATACACCCGCGCGCCCAAAAAGGACGGCGTAGCGATCTTTACGTGGGGCGGCAGCGACGCGTACCATACCTCGCGGGCGCACAAAATCGAGACCGACGGGGCGACGGGAAACACGTATATTACGATTAAATTCAAGGATTCGTACAGAAACCTGTTCAAGGTCCCGCGCGTCAACGACAGGTTTGCCCTCGCGTTCACCAGTTACGGCCCGGTCTCGATCGGGCTGTCGAACAGCGAAAATATCTATTTCGAGGACTGCGCGATCTACAACGGCACGGGCATGGCGATCGCCGCCGGCGACGTGGAGAATTTGTACGTCAACCGCTTCGATATCACCCTCAAAAAAGACAGGCTGATGACCATAACCTCGGATTGCTTCCACCTCATCGGCGTTACGGGCGACCTGAAAATAACCAACAGCGTTTTTGAAAATTCGCACGACGACGGGCTGAACATTTTGGCGGGCTTTTATTACAACCTGCAAAGTTGGAACGCCACGGAGAGAAAAATCGTCATCACGCGGCGCACCGAGGGCATCATGACGCCGCGCGTAGACGATATTTTAGAGGCTTACGACGCGGACACCTTCGAGTATAAAATGGATTTCAAAGTCGTTGCGGTCGAGGGCGACGCGGCGTCCTATACAATCACCGTGGCGAGCCGCATACCGGGTACGGTCGATTTGAAAAACTCCGTTATCACCAACGTAAGTTATACGCCCGCGCTGCTCTTTAAGAACAACATCGTCCGAAACAAGCGGAACCGCGGCATTTTACTGCAAGTGCGCAATTCGGTCATAGAAAACAACGCCTTTATGAACGTCGGCAACGGCGCGATCATGATGAGCACCCAACTGGACAGGTTCAACGAGGCGACGATTCCCGACAACAGCGTTATCCGCAACAATAAATTCATCAACAACGGCTATTTGTCTCTGGCGCAGGGCACAATCGACGGCGACGTATCCATATTCGCGCTCGCGCAGAACGCGGTCGTCGCGCCCACCGGCACCGTTAAAAACATGGTCGTGGAAAACAATTTCATGAGTTATTCGGGCGTGGCGGCCGTGTCCTTCCGCGGCGTGTCCCAATCCGTTATCAACAACAACCTTTTCCACAACGCCACGCGCAGCGTTTTAGAGTTAAACAACGCCGAGGATATAGACGTAAACGGAAACTATAACTACTATACGCTCGAGGACGGGAACGATTTTCTGGAAATCAGGAGCGCGGGAACGACCGACCAGAGCAAAATTTACCTGCAAGGCAATTCCAACCTCGCGTTCCCCGATTTAAGCGGCGATAACCCCGAGGTGAGGGTCGCCAAAATCCCGTCGGGCACGGTAACAATCGACGGCTATGTATCGGAATGGGGCGACGCGGTGGGCACGGACGTGCCGATGAGGGGGGCGTCCTTTGCCGACGGGACCGTCGCCGAGCCCAACGTCTATAAACCGTTCTTTGACGTTTTACTATGTAAAGTGGGCTGGACGGACGAGGGGCTTGTGATGGCGTTCAAGGTGTTCGACGATTACAGGGACCCGCACACCATGCTGGATTTCTGGACGGGCGACTGCGTGGAAATCTTCATGACCACATATACGGATAAGCCCGGCGCGGACTTCGAGGTGTTCCGAAACCAGCCCGGCGAGGACATATTCCAGGCGGTGTTCAGCCCCGCCGATACTTGGGCTTCGACAGGGTATTGGGATTTCTGGGGCCGCCGGACGAACGACGCGACGCGGGCGGCAAAAAGCAGTTGGCAGGTCGCTATGCGGTATACCGGTTCCGCGCCGGACGGCAGTTTCGAGGGCGAAATATTCATACCCTTTACCGCAATCCCCAAAGTGGCGTCGCTTGCCGGCACCGAATCGCCCGTGGCGATGTCGTTCACCTTCGGCGACCACGAGCGCGCGGACAAGGGTCTTACGCGCCTCGAAGTGGCGAGCCTGCCGCACTTTATCGCCGACTGGAAGGTCTGCCCCGCCAAAAAACAGCGCTTCATATTCGAGGAATGATTGAATAGGCTGTGACGGCTGTTTTCCTTTTGTCGGGCGATCTTTGGGCGTGTACGAATAGCGTTGCTGCGGTCATTAGACTTGTTGCGAAATGAATACGCGGTCATTGCGAGGAACGCAAAGCGCGACGCGGCAATCTCTACAAAACACAGGAACGCCCCCGTGCGCAAACGTCCCCGACCGAAACTGTGGACTGTGGACTGTGCACTGTGAACTGCCTTTGTCATTGCGAGGAGCGCGGAAGCGCGACGCGGCAATCTCTACCGGACAGAGGAACGCCCCGCGCAATGTCATTGCGAGGAGGACGCGTAAAGCGTCCGACGCGGCAATCTCTATGTAAAAAGGCTCGTTTCTTGTTTTATAGAGATCGCTTCGCGCTTAAAAGAAAAATATCCGATTTTTCTTTTTTGGCCGGACTCTTTTCTTCTTATTCCGCCCGCCTTGACGGGCCCACATGAGAAAAATGTCCATTTAACAACAACAGCGCGTCCGGAGGGCGGCGTTTATACGGGATAACGGCGAAATCCCGTACAAACGGCGTTTTCCGGCGGCTGAAAATATAGACGCAAAATTTTAACGAAACCGGGAGGAGAATCCATGAAACATGCGACAAGGCTTTTAACGATGCTTTTGGCTTTCACGATGCTTTTTTTAGCGGCTTGCAGCGACACGCCCGCGCCCGAAATCACGATTACGGTTACAAGCGCGAAAACGGCGTCGATTACGACGGAGGAAACCTATACGCTCGAATATACCACGGAAAACGCCGATTCGAGCAGCGTGGCGGTGACCGGCGGCGCGGGCGGCTCTTATAACGAGAGTACCAAGGTGTTTTCCGCTACCGCCGCCGGAACGTACACCCTGACGGTCACCGCGGTCAAGGGCGACAAAACCAAGGCGGACAGCGTAACCGTCACCGTTACCGCCGCCGACGCGGAGCCGGCGATCAACGTCACAAGCGACGCCGCTCCCACCGTCGGGGTAAACAAGAACTATACGCTGGCGTATACGGTCGAACCGGCCGGCGCGACAAGCAGCGTCGTTGCGGCGAAAACGGACGGCGGCGAGACGTTCACCTATACCGAGGGGACGCGGGTTTTCCGGGCTTCCGCCGTGGGAACGTATACCCTGACGGTCACCGCGCAAAACGGGAGCAAGAGCAAAACGGCGGTCGTAACGATTACCGTCGTGGACAGCGCGCCCGAAATTCAATTCGCGGCGGGCAAGCAGGATACCTATACCGTCGCCGTGAACGCCGATTTGACCCTGCCGTCGGCAACCGCCGAGGACGAGTTGGACGGCGATTTAACCGATAAACTTGAAGTGACCCCCGTAACCCCGGGAGGCGTGACGTTTACGAAAAATCCCGACGGAACCTATAAGTTCAGGGCCGCCGTCGCGGGGGAACACCACGTCAGTTATTTCGTCGACAACAGTTTGGGCAACGAGGCCGAGGAATTCATTACCGTAAACGTGACCCCCGCCACGCCGGAAACGGCCGTTACCACGGAGCAGAACACGATGGCGAACCTGAACGTGTCCGGCGAGCAGTTTGTCGAAAACTTCGCGCGCGGCTACGACAGCCCGCTGGCGAATATGACCTTAAACGGCAAGCCCGCGATTTCGTTTGTCGGCGGCGCGGACGCTATCGACGGAAATTCCATGCTGCTTGATTTTACCGGGGTCACGAATACCGACACTGCGGCCGTCTATTTGCCCGTAGGCCGGTACATCAAGAGCGGGCGCTGGCAGATAGAGATGGATTATAAGGTGCTCGGCGGCAATGCGGCTCAATTTTATCCGTTCTCGTTTATCTATGAGGGCGACGTATCCGGCGACAACGGCGAGAACAAGGGAATGGTCACGGACGGCGAGGTTCAGCACATAACGTTCGACGAGATCAAAACTTTTGACGGCGCGAAGTCCTGGATGTTCAGAATTATGTGGTTTGTCCCGAACGGAGCCACCAACCCCTTTACGTATAACAACCTGAAAGTCGCGATAGACAATATCAAATTTACATGGAACGAAACCGTCGATCCCGTCGTCGAGCGCGCCGGTACGCCGAAAGTCCTTACCGACGCGGATTTTGCGGGCGGCAGTTACACACTGGACGGCACGGACGGCAATTACACCGCGATAAGCGGCGACGGCGGGCCACAATACGTGCAAATCGACAAGTTGGCGGCTGCGGAGCGTCTTACGTCCGAGGACATTCTGAAACTTACGCCCGAGAACGGCTTCCACAGCGATTACGCCGTCATGATGACGACCCAGAGAAATGCGTTTGACGCGCTGAAAGGGGTGCTCTCCGACGTTAACTGGGTGTATACCGTCACGATGAAGGTTTTCTGGGCGACAGGCGCGTCCGGCGACTGGTATTTCCTGTCCGATCAAGGCAGCGGGATCACCAGCGCAAGCGCGTCGGGCGGCAACGCCGGCACGATGACTTGCAGCGATCAGAGGGGCGGCGCGTTCAGCGGGTTCACGATTTACAGCGGGAACGCCGTCGGGGTTATGCTTGTCGGCGACATCACCGTTTCGAGAACGGCGTATGTCCCGCCGGCGGAACCGATTACGGAAACGCCGAACGGACACGCGGTCGGAAAGACATGGACGTTCACCGCCGACCAGTTGGAGAATTTCGGCGCGGATCCCAACAGCAACTTTATTACCGGCACGGCTATTGAAAAGTCCGCCGCGCCCGCGGGCGTTAAGGATTGCGCGGAGGAAGGCTTCGACGGCGCAAAAGTCCGCTGCTTTGAATTGACGAACGATTGCCGCGTCCCCTTGTTCTATTTTATTCCCGAGGGCGGAACGCCTCTTATCGAAAAGACTAAGGCCAAATACAAAATTACGATATGGAGTTATACGACGGACACGCAAGGATCGGTCATGGTTTGGGACGGCGGCAGTATATTCAGGCCTATCAACGCAAGCGACGGCGTCGGCTATCATAAGAGCGTCGTAGAGATCGGTTACGACGCGAACAACTTCATTCACCTGCTTACGTCGAACACGGCCGGCGATCATTGCACGATTTATGTCGCCAAGGTCACGGTCGAGATTACCGAAATCAACCAAGCCTGACGGCGGGGCTTTTCGCAACAAGCCTAACCCGACGGGAGTGTACAAACAAACAGCGTGGATACCGGTCATTGCGAGGAGCGCGAACGCCGCTTTTGTCATTGCGAGGAGCGC
>JAISFM010000061.1 GCA_031263605.1 Clostridiales bacterium
GTCGGGGCCTCGATCGAGGCCGCCGCCTTGGTCAAGAAACTGTTTTTAGAAATCGGGTTTTTCCGCGTCCTGCCCTCCGACGCCGAAACGCACGACCGCGTCATCGCCTATACCTCGCAGTTGTGCCATATCCTGTCCTCGTCCTATGTCGCGAGCCCCACCGCCGAACGGCACGACGGCTATTCGGCGGGCAGTTTCCGCGACTTGACCCGCGTCGCCCGCATGAACCCCAAAATGTGGACGGAATTGGCCGCCGACAACAAGGATAATTTGATCGGCGAACTGGATTTTTTAATCGCGCGGCTGGCGGCGTTTCGGGGCGCGTTGGAAAAGGGCGGCGAGGGGGAGTTGGAAAAGTTGTTCGCCGAGGGCAACGCGCGGAAAGAGGTCATCGAGAAAGCGACGCGGGAGTGGCGGAAGAGTTGAAAGGTAGGGAGCGGGCACGGAGTAGTGTCCACGCCCGTCAAATTGCAACGCCGCGGGTATCGTGTCCGGCGGCAAGCCGGCGACGAAGTGTATAAGCGTATGGATCCAAACCGATGTTTGAGCCGTTCAAACCGCTTGCGGCTCGGACGGCGCAACCCGTAAGGATGGGGGCAAAACGCAGTTCGCGTCCACACCGCGCAATAGACTTGTAGCGAAATTAAAAGGCGCGCAAGGCCGCCGCAAGTTAATTTCGCTACAAGTCTAATAGTTGCTCACGGATTATTCGTCGAATAATTCGCTCTCCACGGCCGCGCAGAGCAAATGGTAAACCGGCAGATGATCCTCTTGGATTTTGTACGTTTCCTTTTCGGGCGACAGAATGCAAACGTCCGCCAACTCCTTGATTGCGCCGCCTGTATTGCCGGCTAAACCGATCGTCGCCATATCTTTGACGCGAGCCGTCCGCAACGCTTGCGCGACGTTTTTGGCGTTGCCCGACGTGCTGATTCCGATCAAAACGTCTCCTGCCCGTCCCAACGCCGTCACGCCCTGCGCGTAGAGGAATTGCGCGTCGCGGTCGTTTAAAAACGCGGTCATGAAAGCCGTCTGCGCGGTCAAACTGACGGCCGGCAGGCCTTGCTCCAAATTGTCCGCGAGAGCGCGGCCGTTCGCGCCGTAAAGGCTCTCGGCCTTGGCCGCGAATGCCGCGTCCGGCCGCCGCTTTAATTTAAAGGATTTTAACAGTTCGCCCGCGATGTGGTCGCAGTCCGCGCTCGACCCGCCGTTGCCGCACAACAATACCTTGCCGCCGTTTTTATAACACGCCGTCAGGGTTTCGATTGCCCGCGCAACTGCGTCCCGCTGGGAGAGCAGTTTTTTGTGTTCCTCAAAGAACCGATTGATTTCTGTTACTGTGTTCGGTTTCATGATTGACTCCTTTTTTTAATTGAGAATTGAGAAGCGTCGGATTGAGTGATTAGCGGTTCATGGGATAAAAGTGGTTAGTGGATAGTGGTAGTGGTTAGTGTCGGTTAGGGAACATTGCGCAAAAACATCTGTCATTCTGAACGGAGTGAAGAATCCCAACCGCAATTGTGCATTGTGCATTGTGAATTGTGCATTGTCCTGTCATTCTGTACAGAGTGAAGAATCTCAACCGATCTTGCGCTTTTATCCTTTCAACCGAAACATTTTACCTTTTGCCCCAACTCTCAACTTTCAATTTTCATCGGTTGGGATTCTTCACCCACGGAAAGAATGACAGAGCAATTCACAATGCACAATACGCAATTAAGGCGCACGGCAAGCAAACGGATTGCGCTAAATTCTCACGACCGACACTAATCACTAACCACTAACCACTAATCACTAAATCCGACACTTTTCACTTCTCCATTTGCCCTTTGGGGCGGCCGTGGCCGTTCCTACGGCGTTGCGCCGACGATCTTGTCGACCGCTTCCAAAAGTTGCCCCGGCGCGTCGGTTTCGACCCGTATGCCCCGCGCCCCTGCGCGGCGCGCCGCTTCCGTATCCCGCTCGCCGTCGCCGATAAGATAACTCGCGGACAGGTCGATGTTGAAATCCCGCGCCGCCGCCGTCAACAGGCCGGTTTTGGGCTTGCGGCAACCGCAGTCGGTTTTGAGTTCCGATACCTCGCCCGGAAAGCCTTTGTCCGGGTGGTGCGGGCAATAATACAGACCGTCCAAATACGCGCCCTCGCGCCCCAACAGCGTTTCCAAACGCCGATGCACCGCGTCCAATTCCGCCGCCGTACAGTCGCCCCGCGCCACGACCGGTTGATTGGTGGCGACGACCGCCAAATATTCGGATCGGTTGATCCGCTTGACCGCTTCCGCGACGCCGCCGATCAAACGCAAACCGTCGGGGCGGGCGATAAAGCCCGCGCTTTCGTTCAATGTGCCGTCCCTGTCCAAAAAGACGCACTTTTGTTTGTTGGAAAGGTTCCGCCGGCGCACGATACCGCGCGCGCAGTCGCTTTCCGCTTGGGCGTACCGCTCCGGCGTGCCCGCGTCCTTGACGTATTCGCAGGATGCGTATGCGTACACGCCGCCGCTATCGATCATCGGAATGACGATGTCCTTTTCCAAATCCGTCTTTTCCGGCCGTTTCACACGGTCCGACACGGCGCGGGTTACGACGTACAGCCCCGAATTGACCAGATTTTTATAGTCGTAACCGCGCGTATTGTGTTTGGAGTCCCAGCCCGTCACCCGCCCGTCCGCGCCCGCCACGACCAAATCGCTGTCGAACGGATGCGAATTGGGGTGGGCGAGCAATGTCGCGGCCGCCCCTTTCTCCCTGTGGTACGCGATAAACCGCCCGAGATCGACATCGCAGAGGATGTCGCCGAAAAACAGCGGGACATCCTCGTCGCCTATGAAGTCCCCGACGTAATACAATGCGCCCGCCGTGCCGAGCGGCGTTTCCTCCGTGATGTAGGAAATCCGCGCGCCGAACGCCGCCCCGTCGCCGAAATACTCGCGGACCGCGCCGCCGAGGGGGCCGACGACAATCAGAATATCCGTCGCGCCGTACCGGGTTAAATTTTCGATCTGGTATTCCAGAATCGGCTTGCCGCAGATCGGGGCCATGGGTTTGGGAATGTCTTTCAAGACCCCCGCCATGCGCGTGCCCTGCCCGCCGGCCATGATAATCGCTTTTTTCATATTGTTTTTCGTTCGGTTCGGTTCGTTTTTTTAGTTTGTTTTGCGAGAGGGGCTTTTTTGTCAAAAGGGCTCTCTTTGCCGTTTACGGCGGCCGCCGTTCGCCCAAAGATTTCCGCTCGGCCCGACGGCTCTTGTAGCAACCCGAATCCGCCGCATTGACGACGGTACGCTTGCTTTTCGGCACGGCCGCTATTTTCCGCATCCCGCAATCAGTGACTTCAAATTTAGAGATTGTGTTCCGTTCTGTGAATGTAGGATATTATCTATTATACCACACGCCGCTAATTTAAGTCCAGCGCAATACCGCGCTTTTCGTAACTCCGATGATTTTTTTTCAACGCTGTTTGTCTATTCCTCAAAAAAACAGTTGACAATTTTCGACATTTGTGGTATTATATAAATACTTATCTAAATCAAAAAGGG
>JAISFM010000069.1 GCA_031263605.1 Clostridiales bacterium
ACGTCCCCTCATTGCAAAGAGCCATCAAAGCCGCCTGACCGCTTTTTTCCACCGTCAAAGTCAATCGGCAACTTACGTCGCCGTACTCGGTATCCCCCGCCATCGTCGCCTGAATGACAAGTACGCCCGCTTTTATAACGGTCAGTATATCGTCCCTAACCGTCCCCTCGCCCGTCGAACCATCCGAAACGACCGAATACGTCACCACGCCCGCCGTCGAACCGCCGGTAACGCCCAACGTGTACGGCGCGCCGAAAACGTGCGTATCGGTTTCGCCGTCGTCCGTGTCGAATTCCAACGGCGACTGCGCCTTTTTGACCGTGATTTCGATTTGCGCGGTAGCGGCGGCAAATTTATCGTTGCCGGGCAGCATCGCGGTCACGGTGACAACACCGTCGCCCACCGCCGTAGCGCGGTCGCCCTCGATAGTCAGCACGTCCGAGTTGTCGCTTGTAAAGACGACATCCGAAATGTCTTGCGCCGCAAAGCCGGGCAGGCGCGTGACGGCCTCGGCGGACAGGGTAAACGTATCGCCCGTAACGCAAGCCGGCGCGTCGTTGACGGTCACAAATTGCTTGACCTTGGCCTGTTCCACAACCGCCGATTGCGTGGGCGATTCCGTGAGCCGAATGCCGGAAAAGAAGACGCGGTTATCGGCGTCGGGCGCGTCCTGCACAAAATAGTGGCGAAAGAACCGAAGCGACGACAGGTCGATATTGTTGTGGTCGCTCACTCCGCCCCACGGCTCCGACAGTTTAAAGACCATGCGGTTCCACACGCCGGGCACATACACCGGACTGGCGTAGATACTGTATGCGTCCCACCTGTAAGTAACATCCGGGTTGTTGTCGGGATTCGCGCTCGACGACAGTTGAACCTGCCGCGCCCCCACCCCGAAACTTTCCGGGGCTTTATTGGACAGCACCCAAAACTCCAAATTGATTTTGCTCCTGTCGCCGTCGGCCGTTTCCCACTCGCTCGCGTCGATAACGTCGCCGTCGCCCAAGGCAAGTTGCAAATTGACATTGTTCGTGTCGGCCATAAACGACGCATAGCCGTCGCCGTCGTAATAATAGCCGTCCGATCCGGTCAAGCCGCCCTCGACAATTTTTTCAATCGCATACGACGTATCGAATACGCCGTCGGCCGTATAAGACCCCCCGTCGCTCGTTTCGGGAAAGGCGACCTGTCGCGTCTGATAGTCGGGCGTATTGACTTCCTCGAAAATATAGCCCGATGCCGCGCCGCCGCTTGAATCCTTTAAATCGCTTGCGGGAATAATCCGATAATGATAATCCCGGTCGAGAAGCGTGTCGGGACTGACCCCGGACGCTTGCCGCGCGGCGGGAAAGGTCTTTTTTATCGTCAAAACGTCCGTCCCGTCGTTTTTCATGTTCAAACTGCCGGGAGCAATACCAAGATGAAACCACAATTTGCCCGGCGTAGGCGGCTCGGGCGTTTGGCTTGTTTCCCCGTCCGTCATAAGCCCGCCCCAATCGATATTGGCGTGAATGGATATGGCGTTCACGTTTCCCCAATTCTGGATCCCCTTGCCGTTGATCAAAAGGCTTGCCTGCCAATCGGATGGAACCCAATCGCCGTTTCCCAGACTGGTTTCCACCGCATTCAAACCGTTTTGCGGCGTTGCAACGCCGCAATTAATCTCGACTCCGAGATTAATGTAGTTCTCCGGCCGCGCCATAATTTTTACGATACTTAACGGCGCGTCGGCGCGGGCGGTTCGTCGGGCGGCGGGAATCAAGGAAGCCGACAGGCCCCCTCCCGCAGCCAGAAGCATACACAGCAAAAAGCCGAGTACGCAGCGTGTCGGACGGTTTTGTGTTTTCATGTTTAGTCCCTCCATTTTTATCCTTTTACCGCGCCCATTGTCAGGCCTTCGGTAAATTGTTTCTGAACAAAGATATAAACGACGACCGCAGGGATCATGCTGACGACCGACGCGGTCAACGAGACGGCGTAGATCGGGCCGCCGTTGCGGTTAATCTCGGAAAAATGGGTCATGACGGTGACAAAAATGCTGCCCACGGTGTGCCAGTCGCCTTTGGTGGGCAAAAAGATCAAATTGGTCATATAGTCGTTCCAAATGCCGATGAAGTTGTTGAGGAACATGACGGCCAGAACAGGCAAAATCAGCGGCATATAGATGGTGAACACGACGCGGAAAAAGCCCGCGCCGTCGATTTGCGCGCTCTCGTTCATCTCGTCGCCGAGGGAGGCGAAGGCCTGCCTGCACAAAAAGATGTTGTAAACGTTGACCCACCCCGTCACGAAATGAATGGCCGGGTTGTTGATAAAGCCCGTGCCGCCCCGCCCCAAAATATCGTTGCCCCCCGCCAAAGGGAATTTAGCCATCCAAATATAGTTGGAGACGAACATAGCCACGCCCGGGATCATCATGCTCGACACCAACAGCAGGAAAAAATACCGCTTGCCGACGAAACGCACCTTGGCGAACACATACCCCGCCAAAACCGAAACAAAGACGGTGACGACGAACGAAAACAGGATTTTGCCGACCGTCAACAGAATCGAAAAGACAAAGGTACGGCTTGAAAACAACAGCGAAAAGTTGGTAAGCGCGGCGGAAAAACCGGACGGGACCGGCAGGAACGACGCTTCCAAAATATCTTTTTGCGAGGCGAAACTGCCCAGCAACGCGAAAAACAGCGGATACAGGTTGACGGTACCCAAAACCAACAACGCGATCAAAAGGGCGCATTGCCGTATTTTATTTTTACCCGATTTTTTTGTCGCCCGCGCCGTCATATTTTTATACCCGAACCCCCTCTTGTTTTCTTGGCGGCTTTCAAATCGGCCTTGAACATGGTATTGTCGGTAAAGCGCATATTGACCAACGTTAAAATCAATACCAAAAAGAACACTACGACGGACAGCGCGCTAGCAAAGCCCTGATTGCCGTTCAAAAAGGCTTGGTCGTAAATGCGGTACAGAATGACCTTTGTACTGCCGTCCGGCCCGCCCTCGCTGATCAGCATGACAGGCTCGAAAATATTGAACGCGCCGATAAAGCCGGTGACCAGAATAAAGCCCAACATGGGGCGTATCAAGGGCAGCGTGATATGAAACACGCGGTGCGCGCCCTTGCTGCCGTCGATTTCGGCGGCCTCGTAGATCTCTTTGTCCACAGAGGAAAACCCCGCCATAAACAGAATGGCCGTGCCGCCGATCCCTTTCCACGAAACCACGAGAATGATCCAAAAGTACATCCAGAACTTACTGCCGTACCAATCCTGCGTTTTAAGGCCCAGCGCGGCGAACAGCCGGTTCATCGTACCCTCGGTGCCCAACATCAAATCGACGATCATCGACAGCACCGCCATGGACACAAGCGCGGGGATATACCACAGGACGCGGGTTGCGCCCCGGCCCTTTCGCACCTTCATCAGCATGTACCCCAATATAAAGCCCAACGTCAAACCGATCAGCATGACGAACACGGCGATCAGCAGGGTCACGCCGATCGAGGCGAAATAATCCCCCACCTTAAAGATACGGGCAAAGTTATCGAACCCGACGAACCCGAACTGATTCTTTTCGATGTTGTAGTCGGTAAAGGCGTACGTGAACAGCATGCCTAGCGGTACGACCGTAAAGATCAGATAGTACAGCGAAACGGGCACGGCCACGCTTAAACCTTTGATATTTTCACGCGTTTTTATTTTCATGCCGTTTTGCGCCTTTTACGCGCGATGAGGACGGCGGCGACGGTCGCGCCGCCCGCCAAAATAAGCGCGCCGCCGCCGGCGATCAGCCCGACGGCCAACGGCGTAAGCCCTGCCGGGGCATCGTAATAAGCCGAGGTAAACTCGTCGTATACGGTAAAGGTAAATTCGACCCGCGTTTCCTGCTCCACCGCATCCACGGCCAAAATCTTGACCGTATGCACGCCCGTCCTGTCCGAAATATATTTCCCGTCCGCGCCGGCCTGTAAAATCAAGCCGTCCGGCTTGTACACGGCGACGGTGAGGCTTACCGCCCCGCCGTCGGACGCCCATCCGTCAATCGGCGGCAACGCGATCGCCGCCCCGCGCTTAAACCGCAATTCCTCCGTATTGCCCAACGTGATTTCGGGCGCGGCGTGCGGCCCATGCACCGTAAAGGTTTTGGACGTTTCGACGGCTTGGCCGTAATAGTTGTCCGCGCGGTACAGGATCGTATGCACCCCCTCGCACATCGGCGTAAAGTACAGCGAGCGCGTCGTGACACCTTCCGGGTCGGTGATCCAAACGTCGGGTTCGGCGATACGGTCAACCTCGCCCGCGTAGTCGGCGACTTGAATGCCCGGCAGCCGAACGGGCGTATACATGTAATAGTTCTCTTTCAGCCGAACCTCGGCGGTATTGTCCACGTCGACCGCGGCGTACGCCCCCACGGCCTCCTTGCGGCCGACGGCGAACCGCTTGCCCGTCGCGTCCGCGGGCATCAGCCCTTCAGGAAACTCGGCGGACTCCTCGATCCGAATGTCGTTGATCAGAATGCGCCGCGCGCCGCCCCAATTCGAGTATATATAGAATTGGCAGATGTTCCCGTAGTTGAAATTGCCTTGGAACACGCGCCCCAGTTTAAAGGACACTTCCGTCCAACCGGCGGCCAATTTCAACTCGTTGAGGGTATACGCCATGATCGGAATGTTGTAAATGCCGTTCTGCGCGGTGAGCCCCAAGCCCAGATTTCCGAAACCGCCGCCGTCGGCGGGCATCCATTGGCCGTCGTTCGGATACGCCCGATCGATGAAAATCCAAAATTTGAGGCACGCCCACCGCAGATCCACCGAAGAAAAGAAATCCGGCGCGTTGTTGTTCAACAGGCGCGCTTCCTGATAATACGCGTCGTTGTCGGACGTGTCCCCTGCGCCGCCCTTATAATTAAATTCGATGCTTTTGCCGAAGCCCTGCGAGGGGCGCGCGTCCACCAACCGGTTCTTGTGCGCGCCCGTAAAGACGGCATCGTTTTTTGTAAAATCGAACATGCGCACCGACCGCGCGGGGTCGGCGTCCGTATAGGTTTTCAGTTCTATCCCGACGTCGAGGACGTTGCCGGCCGCATCGGACGCATGAATTTGCAAACGGTATGTTTGCTTGCTTTCGGGACGGAAAACCAAAGCGAAAACGTCGGCCTTGCCGTTATATTCGCCTTTTACGATGCCCGCCGCGTCCGTGATGCGGGCGGCTGCGTCGGCTTGCGCCGCGCCCCGGTTGTCGGCGATTGTCAGCCAATCGGACAATTCGTATTCCCCGCCCACCTTGAAATCCGCCGGGAAATTTTCCGCTTGCAGCAAGCGCGGCGACGCGGCGTCCGTCGCGCTTTGCGCGACAGACAGCGAAACGGTTTTGGAATACGTGTTGCCCAAGCAATTCATGGCGGTATAGGTGACGGCGTATTCGCCGCCGCCGTCGTTCAAGAACAGCGTCGTCCCGGTCGAGATTAGGCCGGACGGGCCGACGACCGACACGGTGATTTTGGAACGCGCGATCGGCGCGCCGGTGACCGGGTCCGTAGCGGGGCAGACGGGCAGCGTGACCTTTTGCCCCTCGGCGCAGTTCGCGGGCAAGGCCACGTCGCCGAAAATGACCCCCGTATTGTCGTCGCGCGTCTCCACGATCCACCCCGCCGACGGGTTCGCCGTCCAACGGTCGGTTTCGACGATTTTAACGCCGGTGATCAGCACGGGCTCGGAGCCTGCCACCGCGCCTATGTAATAGAAACGGAACCACGAAAGCGCGTTCAAATTGACGACGCCGGCCTTGCCGCCGAATTTCAGTTGCACGTGGTTCCATTTCCCCGTCTCGTACTCCGTCGACCAGAAAACGTCCGAGCCGTGCCATTGGTACTCGTTGCTGTCGTGATTTTCTATGTTGTTGGACACCTCGATCTGGTTGTCGCCGGTAAAAACGCTCTGCGGCTTGGTCGTGTAAACCCAAAAATCCAACGCGGCCTTTGCCAAATCGAAGCCGGATATATCCACGCCGTCGTTCAGCGCGAACGAAACCCCTTCGCCGTTCCAGACATAGGACACGCCGCGTCCCGCCCCGTCCGGCCCGTATTCCAACAGGTCGCCGTAAGAGTACGACTTGAAGCCGAATCCGGGCGCGTCGGAAATGAACTGCACCGATTTCGAAACCGTATCGGCGCGGACAAGCCCCGGAGCCGGCGCGCAGAACGCCAAAAGAACCAACGCGCCCAAAGCGGCGAGGCCCCTTCCGATATTCAATTTACGCAAATTCCATTTTCCCATTTAATTATACAACCCCGCGATACAATTATCGAGGTATTCCTTATACAATTTAAAGAACGTATACGGGTCTACGATTTCAAACGCGTACTCGGGATGCCGCCGGTTAAGCCCTTCCACAGCCTCGAACACCTGCGTCGGCGTGGCCAGAACGGGGCGGCAGACGTTGAAATTGGGGCGGCCGGCGGCGGTCACGTCGATCGACTGTGACAATATGCTGATTTGGTGCTGCGCGTCGCCCTCGGCTAGCACGCCCCCGTTGCCGCATTGAATGGTCGTGTCACGCCCGGAAATAAAGTAGTCCTTGCACATGAACACGGTGCCGGTCTCCGCGTTGTAATAGTCCTCCGCGCTGTCGGCGCGCCGCCCCCTGCTCGTGACCACGCCATAGGGGCTCAATTTGGACAGCGCGGCGTACATCGTCCGCCATGTCGAGGAGGCGTTTTGCGCGTCCCAACCGCCGAAGTACATGCCCATAATATCGAGGTCGTATTTTCGGTACGCCGCCGCGGTCTGGTCGATATAGGAGTCGAAACCGCCGTTCAAGCCCTCGCGCGGCCAGGTTAAATAAACGTCCAGATAATTATACCCGTACCCGTTGTTGCCGCCAACGAACACGTCGTTGCCGGTGGCGCGCTCATAAATGAAGTCATAGACGTGCTTGACGCGCCCCTCGTTCACCGCGCAGATCGGCCACATCAGTGGATAGTCGCCCAAACGGGGATCGTTGAACATCGAATACATCGTGCGGTTCGTCCACGCCGCGCCGTCGTAGTCGCCCATATAGAACAGCAAATAGTTCTTGTTCGCAAGCGTCGCGCTTTGGGCGGCGGCTTTCATCTTGTTTTTCGTCTGCGATTGGTCGTACTGCGCGCGGGCGGGATAGTGCGTATAAACCGAGGCGTTGGCCATGGCGGAGATCGAATGCGCGTCGGCTTGCATCGTCGCGTTGTACTGCGTCAACAGCCGTACCATAGCGGGTTCCAGCGCGCCCCCGTTGAGCGCGTAGTCCGACGATGCGTCCGAATATTTCAGTTGCCAATTCGTAAAGCCCCCGACTTCGACGATTTTGTCGCCGGCGTTTTTGTTGTTTTCTTTTAGGATATATTCTAGCGTCTGCGTATCGCGTCCGGTCGTCTGCCGCTCGTCGTCCACGGGCCTTTCGTCCTCGACAGGCGACAGGTCGAAGAAAAAGGCTTTCTTTGAAATGAAATAGTCCCTGTTCATGATATCGGTGTGAAAATACCGGTTTTTCCAATACGGGACGCCGCCGGTGCCCGCGCAGACCTGCCCGTTCTCGTCATAATAGACGCGTTGCGTGACGCCGTCGTCGCCCACCCAACCGTCCAAATACGAACTCAAATGCCACGGGCTGGTTTTTTGCGTTTTTATGTACTTCTCGACGGCGTAATAATACGGGTCGCTCTTTTTGGAGCCGGTCGAGGGAATGTCGGTATCCCAAATCGCCGAGCCGCGCGCCCCCGGGAATTTATCGTGCAAATCCAACCGGACGGGCAAGCCCAATTTTTCGGTCAAATACCAGTAAACACTGTTTATCTCGTCGGAATACTTGACCAACAGCCGGTTGTTGACGCCGCAATCGGTCAAGCCCACGTTGTATGTCGCGGGGGAAAAAACGTCCCACACGGTCAAGCCGTCGTAAAAGCCGCTGAAAATCCGCAGCAGCGTACCCGCGCTCTTGACGCGGACGACGTCATCGCCGCTCGGCAAAAAGCCCTTTTCCGCGGAAAGATAGTCCAGCCAGTTGTCGTCCTGCGCGCCCATAAAAGCGTTGGCGTCGGTATCGTCGATAAAGCGGACGAACAAGCGCGGCTTGTCGCGGTTGGCCAAGCCCTGCAAGACCGAAACCAACGTCATCAACTGCTCTTGGTAACTGTAATCGGCCAGGCTTTCCAGCGCGGAGCGAATATCGTAATAGTACAGCCTCCCGTCCGCGAGCGCGATCCCCCGATCCGGTTCGTCTTCGGCAAAATACCCGGCTAGCAAGGCGGCATCCGGATTTTTGTCGATCTTCTCGATTGTGATGCTTTGCATCCGCACGTCGTTGCGCCCGTTGGAATACAGGCCGAAACCGACAAAAGCCTCCTCGGTTTCGAACTCGATCCCGTAATCGGTGTACGCGGAACGGCTTTCCGGCCCCATGATATTCAAGTTGGCGACGGCCTTGCCGCCCTTGACGGCTTGCAGTTGCACAACGGGGTCGGTCTCGTTCCCCACGGACACCCGCGCCGCGGCGGTCAGCCGATACGTTCCCACCGCCAGCCGATAATCGATCGTTTTGGCCAAATACCCGTAATTCGTGTTCACGCCCTTGTCCAGCGCGAGCGAGGTATAGTCGTCGGCCATATAAGCGTTGGGGTGCTTGAAATGCGAGGTTTCCACAAAATCGGCGGCGAGCACGGTCAGCGACCGAACCGCGTCGTTCAAATCCGTGGGGCGTTTGGGCGCGCAGCCCCAAAAGAGTCCCGACATTAAAACCGCCGTTACAAAAACAGAAAGCCCTTTTTTCATCACAACATACCCTTTTGCTTGCCCAGCATATCGGAATGCGCCTTGTCCAAAATAACCGTTAAATCCGCATAGTTGCCGTCGCCGCCGGCTTTCAGCAGCGCGCCGCTGAACGTATCCCACTTTTCCCAAATCTCGGACGCGTTGTCCTCGAACCCCGGAAAGGTCTTAAAGGTATAATCCGGATCGTTGAACGGGTCGATACAGGCGCGCATCAAGGCATAATTGGGCAGCGCCCGAATCGCGTCGCTGTCCAACACGTTCTTCATCGAGGGAACGCGCATGTCCGCTTCCATGACTTTCAACTGCACCGCGTCGCTCAGCAAGTATTTGATAAATTCGAGGGCGACGGCCTTTTTGTTGCAGGTCTTGGAGATCGAGTAATACCCCGACCCCACGAGCACGTTGGATTTGACGCCGCCCGCCTCGAACGTCGGCAATTCCGACGCTAAGTAATCCTTAATATCGAGGTCCGCGTCGTTTTGAACCGAAGTCAAAATGTCGATGCCCTCGACGATATACGCGGCCTTATTTTTGAACAAGTAATCCCGCCACAAGCCGGTTTCGGCGGTCGCGTTGATCGAATTGGCCGGCGCGGTCTCGGCAAATCGGCGCATCATCTCAAACGCTTTCTTGTTCTCCGGGGAATTCATTTTGACGTCGCCGTTCGCGTCAAGGAAATCGCCTTTCGCCGTGCCCATAAACGCCAGCGCGCGCCACGCCGAATCCGATTTCGTATTGGACATCAGCATTCCGCCGCCGCCGCTCCCCATCTTGCTTTTCAGATATTTGCAGACCTCCAACAAATCCTCCCACGTGTCGGGCGCGAGCGGGTCGATCTCGGCGTATGTGGGGTCGAGGGCGCGCCACGCGGGGTCCACCGCGCCGGCGGGCGTCAAAACGCCGTTGTCCCGCAAAACTTTTAGGTTGACCGTCAAAACGAAATTGCCCATCGCCCACGCCGCCGCGTATAATTTGCCGTCCTTGGAACTCGTGCCTACCTCCTTAACGCGGGGCGACAGGTTATTCAGAATACTGTCGCCCAAATCGAGCGGCTCGAATTGGCTGTTCTCCACCATCAGCCGCACAAACTGTTCCCCCACCGTAATGTCGGGCATCGTGTTCGTCGCGATCGCGTTTCTCAACTGTTTCTGCAATTCGATCCCCCACCCGACGTTGCGAATCACGACGTTAACGCCGTGCGCGTTTTGAAAATTCTGCACCACGTCCTTAGTCATCAAGGCCCGCGGGTCGGCGGGATCCAATTTAAGGCGTTGGCTGTAATTGCCCACAAGCGGGTCGACCGACCAAACGAGCAAATCCTCGTCGGTAACGTCCGGCTCGCCGTCCAAAAAATCGTCGACGCCCCCGCATCCGGCGGCCGCCGCCAACAGAAACACCAACGCGGCCAAAGCCACCGTCCATTTAAATACCGTTTTCCTCATGCCATACTCTCCGTTTTCAAAAGGTTTTTTATAAAATTGCCCATTACGACTCCGCTATTTTTGACTGCTTGCATTTTTAAGTTTAACACTACTCGGCGGCTTTGTCAATACCTGCCTATAAAAATCATGTATAACCTGTATACTTTTTGCCCGCTCTTTTTTGCGAACAAGTGAGCCGTAAAACGCCGCCTCGGTTTTTATGGCAGGGCGTTTTGCGACAATCAGACCGGAAAAAATCCGACGCGCCCTCATTTCTATTGACAAAAAAGCATACATGTTATACAATATGGCTTCACTTGTATCCAAGGAGGCGGACAGGATGGACAATCTATTGTATAAGAGAATTAAAAATCTGATCGCGGAGCAAATCAAGGCGTTGCCGCCGCATTCCGCGCTTATGAGCGAAAATCAGTTTTGCCTCAAATACGACGCTAGCCGCATGACGGTCCGGCGCGCGCTCAACGAACTTGTCCAAGAGAAAAAAGTCTATAAAATCCGCGGGAAAGGGACATTCTCCGCCCCGCCGCCGCCTTCGCAGCCCAAAACGGGCGAGCAACTCGTCGCCGCCGTCCTTCCGAGCGCGGATACAAGATTTATGGACGACATTATTCAGGGCATGGTAACCTATTGCCGGGATCGGAACGTCAAATTCCTCACGCTGTTTACGCGCAATTCCTATTTTCTCGAACGGGACGCCTTGCAAACGGCGGCGCGTTTGGGGTGCATGGGCATCGTATTTATGCCCATCGATGCCGCGTCGCCCGACGGCATCGTGGATTTTGAGCGAAACCACCCTCAAATTCCGATCATTTTCATCGACCGCAAGCATCCCGACTTTAAATTCGGCTACGTGGGCAGCAACCATTTCGACATCGGCTATACGGCCGCGAGTTACCTGATCAAAAACGGGCGCGCCGACATCGCCCTGCTGATCCCCTACCGCAAGCCGTCGTCCGTCCTCGAAAGAATGCAGGGCTTTTCCAGGGCCGCCAAAGAACTTTTGGGCAGCAACGAAAAAGCCAATTATATCCAATACAACAGCATGGTCTCTTTCCCCGACCAATTCTTCGATTTTTTTGAAAAGCATCCGACGATAGACGGCATCGTCTCCAACAGCGGCAAGCCCGCCGACGACATCATAATCTCTTTGCGCCGGCTGAACAAAAAAGTCCCCGACGATTTTTCTATGATTTTGATCGACACGGAATCGGCCTACCTCAGCAACTATTTGAACTGCAACTTCCAGACAATCATTCAGAGCGGCTTTCAAATCGGCTACACCGCGTTGGAGGAACTGTTCGCCGTCCTTGCCCGCAGCGTCGAGCCTCACGACACCTGCATTCCGTTCAGTTTACGGCTGGTCTGATACGGGTACGGTATAAATTTTCCCGCCGCTCTACTCTTGCAAAATTAAAAGGCGAGCGGCATTGCGGCGGAAACAATTGCCGAAACAACACTCAATTTCCGTTTCATGCTGTCCCCTCAATTCGTCGCCGACGAAAGATTGACCCGCCGTGCAAAAAGAACAACCTTACAAAAACATGCAAGCGCAATATTCGTCCACTTGGGCGGCGTTCCTGCGATGTATAAAAACCGTTTACGACTTCGACAAGTCCAAAGATAGACCCGTAAGCAAAGCCACGGGCACATTAAGGACAGTGCAAGCCCAAATATCCGACTTGATACCTATTGAGGACAACGGCGAATTACCATTTTAACAAAGGCGGCGGGCAACATTGAGCGCATGAAACACTAATATGTTGATTGGGCTTCTGCGAAAAGGGCAACCAAATAGCCTTTCAGATCCGCGTCCGTGTTCGTCGACAAGCCGTATTCGTCATTTTCGTAATAAAAGCGGCATCCTGTTTTGTCCCAATAGAACTCGTTCTGTATATAAAAAAATCGCGCATACTCTCGAAAAAGAAATCTCTTTTCCGTTTCTCGACGCCGCTTTCGGATTCGATCTTGCGCAATGCTTCGGCGCAGAAATCGGGCAGCCCGTCGAGGGTCGTCTTTCCGAAATTGATTTTCGCATACGGCGAGCCATATGCGTCGCGGTTCTTTTGCCAGTCGAGAATGTCATCGCATATTTCCCGCGCCGAAATATCCTTAAAATCGCCGAACCGTCCGACGGCAAAGCCCTCGGTTGCAAGTTGCTCTAACCGCGAATAAAATTTGCGGTATTCGTCTTTCTCAAAATCCGGTGTTTCCATATCCTTTTTATTGCGGTGTCTGCCCCGCAAGATTGATCAACGGTTTTTTTTCCGCTTTGCGTACCGCAAAGCCCACGCCGCGCCGCGCCGCCGTAACTTCGGTTGACGTAGAAAACGCAGAAGTCCGAACCGTCGATCATTTCTTAGTTGCGGTAGGCAATGGCGAATTTTTTCGGCTTGCCCTCTATTGGAGGATAGAGGGTAGAGTCGTACCGTTTGCTTGTGGTCTCAAAATGCTTGTCTTGTGGGTTATAATACGCTTGTACGTAGACCGTTTGGATATGCGGATATTTTTTTTAGGCTGTCGGCCGCTTTGTGGGCAAGGCTGTCGAAATCCCCGTATCTGCCGAACAGGAATCTGTCAAAGCCCTGCTCGATCAGCCGCTCCGCCCGCGCGACAAGCAAGCCGAACAGATCGCCGCCCGAGTCGCTTATATGCCGATGCCCGAAAAACGAGCAGGGCTTGTTATTTGCCATGGCAACAGTATACCACTATTTCATAAATATATCAATGCAATCATATATTAATTTACCGAATAAATAATATATTTTATTGTGTTTATGGGGAAACGATTTTGAACATCGAATGATTAACGCCCGATCGCTTTAAGATGTTATCATTATTAACAGTTGGAGCGCGTATTTTTACAGTCTAATTGACCATAATTTTAGGAGATTTTCTAAATGATAAAAATGAATGGCACAATTAAGAAAATTGCCGCGTTGCGCGACGCTCGCGGCTAGACGAATAACCGCATGTCTTTGGAAGCAGGCATAGTCATCGACGGTGCTGAATTGGTACTCGCGTAACGCAATGCCGAAATTCTAGGCCATTCAAGCGTTATGCGAAGCCTTTGGCATAACGCTTGCCGAGTTCTTTAACGACAAGCCGGAACCCGTTTCCCTTTACGAAAGCCAAATGGAATTTCTGGCCGAGTTCGATTGTTTGAACAAGGACGAAAAGCGCGGCTTGCTTGAATTTCTTAAATCCTTAAATGCTACCCGTAAGAAATTTCAGTAAAAACAAATCTCTGGTCTAACGGATTGGATACGGAGGATTATATTTTCGTTGCGCAAATAAAAAACTGCCCGCCAATAAAAGGCAGGCAGTTTTCAAATCTTTTATAATTCATAGTTATTACGATTATCCTTATTAACACAGCCATTCTGTCTGTTTTTTATTATTTTTGCGGTAGTACCTTTATACACCGATACTCATTACCGATAACGGTATCACAATGCTTGTTAACCCGCTGCAACCACTAAACGCATTATTCCCAATGTTCGTTACCGATAGCGGTATCACAATACTTGTCAACCCGCTGCAATCCTTAAACGCGTCATTCCCGATACTCGTTACCGATAACGGAATAACGCTGTTCTTACAACCCAATATCAAAGTATTATCATTTTTACGTATTAAGCAGTTCCCATTGCTTCGATAGGCTGGATTGTCGATGTCCACCGTGATGCCCGTCAACCCATTGCAATTTAAAAACGCGTGTTCTCCAATGCTTGCCAACGATGACGGTATCTCTAAACTCGTAAACCCGATACTTGTAACCTTACTGCAATCCAAACTCCTGCCATACTCCAATCCTATGCTCGTTATGCTGTCGGCAATGCGGATCTTTTTTGTTTTTACTGTTTTTTCCATGTTTATAACTATTTCCTTTCTGCAAAATGCACAAAACATTATGAAATAAGTTTCGCGCGCCCGCATTTTTTTATTGAGTCTTTGGTGCCTGTGTTCTATGAAATATAGTTGCTTGCCTAAAAACATCATTAAAGTTGTTGCAAAACTAAACACGAAAAGATTTAAGTTCCGTAACAACTCTATTGGGAATACCGGTCGGAAATGCGTTTATAACACCCGCCGCTGAACAGGAGATCGACGCCGATATCCCCGTCGAAATGAGCGTAAACGCCGAAAAATTCCCAATCCTTGCCCGTTTTGACAAAAACTATTTTGTCCGCGCCGTCGTTGTGATAATCCCTAAAAGACTTGTGCCAGTCAATAATCGTCTCGCCGCCGTCCTTTATCCAATTAAAAGGCGCGTCGGGCACAATAGGCTCCGCATAACACGAATACACAATAAACCATACGGCGCGCGTCCTCTCGGAATCGGCTCTTTTCGCATAGAACGGCTTTCCGCGAATAAATTCACCCGCTTTCCATTTGTTCCACCCAAAACTGTCGCAACACGCCTCGTAGATCTTACGCGCGTTTGTTCCGTAAGCCGTGCCGCGCCGCAAACTTGAAATGGGGTAATAGCCGCCGGAGCCTGTACTGCGCGACCCTACCCCTTTACAAACCCCACAAAGCGTTTCGCCGTCCCGAATAGGGTTTGTTTCACATCGCGGGCATAGTTTATATGCCAGTTCCGGCAGCGGTTGCGGTTGCGGCGGTTCCGTTACAACCGTACTTTTGCAATAATGGCATACCGTTGTTCTTTTTTCAAGGTCAACTTGTAAACCCGCTCCGCAATTCGGGCATTTCATCGTTGTTAGCATTGGCTCTTTCCTCTCTTTATTCTTTTCTCGGTTTTCTTTTTCGGAGCCGTTATTCTTGTTGGGATTCTCTTCTTTTCGATCATCCTTTGTCCATCTATTTCTTTTTCGGTTCAATTTTTCACAAGCCTTGCAAATTGTCTCGCTGGGCAGAATATAGTTGGTTTCACACTGCGGGCAACGTTTAAAACTTTGCGGTCTGTCAATGATCATTGTCAATCCATCCGGTTTCTTTCTTTCATTCCTTTCATAGAGTTACGTACTCTATGAAATTCTAAAACCCCAAAGCATAAAAGTCTTTATGAAAGTTTCCCTCATTTCTCAAAACCATGATTTTCTAACGCGAAAATAGTTGGTGTAAAACACTTTATATAAAAAATTTTGTGAAACGCCGCCAATTCATTCGCAAAACGCCCTCAATTCATTTGCAAAAAAACACGAATTATGGTATTATTTGTCAACAATGTACATAGAGTACGCAACTCTATGAAACGTATAAGCCCCGAATTTTAAAAGCCCCTCGCGTCTTAATTCCGCTGCAAGCCTGTTGAGCCGGGGCTTACGGGCAAGCATAATCCGCGCGTAAGCGGAACGGCGCGGATTTCGATTTTTGATTATATAGCGCGTTTAATTTATCCATGAGCCGCCGTTTTTGCTCGAACAGCGAATGCGCGTAGCGGTTGACCGTTATCATCGTATTCGCGTGCCCCAATATCTCGCCGACCGTCTTTACGTCGGCTCCCGTTTCTATCGCCCGCGTCGCGAAAGTGTGCCGCAACGTGTGAAAGTTGACGTACTCTATGCCCGCCGACTTTAATAATTTTCCGTAAACTATCTGCATCATGCGCGGCTCCACCGCTTTCCCGCTTTTCATGGAAATCACATATTCGCTTTTGCCCGCCCGTTTCATCGTTTTGAGGGCTTGGCAAAGGAACGGCGGCAACGGTATCGTCCGGCGCGACTTTTTTGTTTTCGGCGCGGATTCGACGAGCGTGGTTTTCTTTGCCCCGCCGTCGTAGGTTATGACCCTGTTGAGCGAGTTTTTTATTTCGATTGTCCTTTGCCCGAAGTTTACGCTGTCCCACTTTAACCCGCAAAGTTCGCCAATCCGAAGCCCCGTATAAAGGCAAATCAACACGCCGTAATTGCGCGTATCGCCGGATTCCGCAATCGTTTTTTCGAGCCGCCGTTGGCCGCCCACATTGAAAACGATAACTTCTTTTTCCTCTAACTTCGGCAATCGCACTTTGTCGCAAGGGTTCCTTGCTATGTATTCGTAATCGACCGCCGCTTTCAGCGCACCCCGAAGCATCAGCATAATCGAACGTATCGTTTTGCCCGCAAGCCCTTTTGCCGTCAGAGTTGCAATAACGCTCTGCAACCGCTCCGCCCTCAAATCCGCGAGCGCGTCCCCGCCGATTTGTTCTTGCAGGTGGTTTACGATATAGCCCCTGTACGCCATATAAGTGCTTTGCCGAACATTCCCGCGCACCGCCTGTTCGAGCCAATCGTTTAAAAACTCGCCCGTCGTCCTGTTCCCCATGAAAAAACCTCCCGATTATAAATCACGGACAGGGTATAGAAGTTTTATTGAAAAGTCAAACGCGGGATTGCAAATTGAAAAGAATTTCTAAAACAAACGCAACGTACGTTTCTTTTTACCCCTCGTCACACATCATGAAGAGGCCGTCGTTTTGGCAATCGGACTGTCGCCAATGTGCCGCCGTTATGACAAAAAAAGCAGTACGAGGTTTGGAAGT
>JAISFM010000070.1 GCA_031263605.1 Clostridiales bacterium
TTTTATTAACAATTATAATTTTTTTAATTTTTTTGTATTGGGGCGGGGGGCAAACTTTTTTACAAAAATTTTCCCCCCGCCAAACCCCCTTCCCCAAAAAATAAAAAACCAAAAATAAAATGTCACAAAACGCCTTTCAGAATTGTTTTATAAGTAGGCGAAAAGTTTTGGAGGATTTCGAGAGGATCTATTCGGCGTACTCGCCGGCCGTTTACCGTTTGGGCGTGCTGTACCTGAAAAACGGGAGCGCGGCGGAGGACGTAACGCAGGATTGCTTTGTCAAACTGTTGGAGCGCGGCGGCTTTCAGTCCGAAAGCCATATCAAAGCGTGGCTCCTGACGGTGGCGCGCAACCTGTGCTTCAACGCGCTCCGCAGGGCGAAACGGCAGGTCCCGCTCGACGAGTACATACCCGCCGCCCCCGACGGCCGCGCCGTCATGAGCGAAATGTACGCGCTGCCGCCCGACGACCGCGCCGCCGTGTACCTGTTCTATTACGAAGGGTACGCGTCGCGGGAAATCGCCCGGTTCCTGCAAACCACCGACGCCGCCGTCCGCGCCCGGCTGAAACGGGCAAGGGCAAAACTAAAACAAATTTTGGAGGACGTAAATGAGTAAATTCCGCGAAACCTTCGACGGGATCACCCCCCCCGACGGCTTGAAAGAAAGAATTTTATCGGCGGCGGCGCAGGATTCCCGCGCCGATATGCCCCAAAACCACGGCGGCGAATTAAAGGAAAGAACGCCTTACGCGCCCCAAAACCCCGGCGGCGAATTAAGGGAAAGAACGCCCTACGCGCCCCAAAACCCGCCCGCGCCCATAAAGAAACGACGCAAAGGTTTTTACAGGCGGGTCGTCGCGCTCGCCGTGGCCGCATCCCTCGTTTTAATGACGGGGGTTACGGTTGCGCTCGCCAATGTAAGGCGGGAACTCGGGGGCGAGGGCATGAGGGCGTTTCAAACTATCGGGCAGGTCAAGGACTACGTGTACGAATCCGACAGAAAAGCCGCCGCCAACAAAAAACCGATTTTCAATATCCAATGGGGCTTCGGGTTGAAAGCGTCGGATTCCGGCACCGCGCCGGAATCCGCAATGAACACATCGCCGTCGGAGCCTTCGCCCGACGGCGGCGCGTTTGACGGCTCGGCGGACGGCTCCGGCTCCGCCCAAGAAACCTCGCCCGAACACAGCGCGGTCAACAACCAAGTCGAGGGCGTGGCCGAATCCGACGCGGTACTGACCGACGGCCGCTATATCTACGCGTTGAGTTATTACGGCTTGACAATCGCCGCGCTCGATTCCTTCACCGCGAAACTGCGGTTGGAATTTGACAACTTCTTCCCGTCCGAAATGTTTCTGTTGGAAAAGGAAGGGCTGCTCGTCGTGCTCGGGAATAAGTACGACCCCGCTTACGGCGGCGGCGGGAGCGCCGGAAAGTATTGGGTCGAGGCGGCGGACGGCTTCGGCGGCTCGGCGCGGAACGCCTACTATTATTGGAACGGCAATACCGAATGCGCCCGCGTGTACGGTGTGGACGCGCTGCTCGGGCTGGAAACCGACGGCGACGGCAAGCCGACGGACGGCGCGGCGGCGGGCGCGACTATGACTCGGGAAGTCGTGTTCCCCCGCGCTTACCGCTCGGTCGCCCGCATGATTGGCTCGAACCTTTACCTTGTCTATAACGGCAACACAAGATTCGTTTACGACGAGTCCGGTAAACAGGACGTTTGGATACCCGAATTCGCCGACAGCGCGAACGGCGGCCGGCCCGCCGCCTTGCCCCCCGCCGATATCTACGCCTCGCCCGACAACGGCATAGATTATAACTTTACCCTCATCGCCGCCCTCGACGTGGCCGGCGGCGGCGCGGCGGAGGTCAAAGCCTACTTCGGCAGTTCCTCTACCGTCTACGCCTCTAAACAAGCGTTCTATGTTTCCTTTACGCGCTATTCGAGGAGGGCTCTCGCGCTGTTCGACACGGGCTTGGAGTCGGCGGGGTTGAGGGTGCTGCGCTTCGAGATCGGCGGCGCGAGCCTTGCTTATAAGGGCATGGGCGCGTTGAGGGGCTATACGCTGAACCAATTCGGGTTCGACGAGTACGCTTATCCGGACGGGCGCGTGTTCTTCCGCGCCGCCACGACCGATAACGGCGAGAGTTTCGTCACCGTTTTTAACGCGGATATGAACGTTGTCGGCACGTTGAGCGGGCTCGGCAAGCCCGGCGAACGGATCTATTCCGTGCGCTTCGAGGGCACTCGCGCCGTCGTGGTCACCTACCGCAACATCGACCCCCTGTACGTCATAGACCTTTCCGACCCCGCCGACCCGAAGGTATTCAGCGAGTTGAAAATCAGCGGCGTGAGCGATTACTTGCATTTTTTAAAGGTCAATAAGGATTTGGTGTTCGCGTTGGGGCGGGCCGCCAACGAGTGGGGCGGCTTGGGGAACGTCAAGGTTTCGCTGTTCGACGTGAGCCCGAAGGGCGCGGCGGAAGAGTTGGCGTACTATGAGCCCGTCAAGACCTTCGGCGCGGGCATGGGCGACTATTCGTATTCGGAAGCGACGAGCAACCACAAAGCCCTATTGTACTACATGCCGCCGGACGCGGGTATCGAGATTTTCGCGTTCCCGCTCAACGCCGAAACGTACGAGTATCGGCCCAACGGTTCGTATTTTTACAAGTCTTACAGCGCGTTGATGTATTACAAGGCGGACGCGGCGGGCGGCTTGACGCAGACGGCGGTGCCGTACGTCCCGTATTTTCCGGCGGACGCGGGGGGCGCGGACGGGCGGTACGATTCGTATTATTACGGCGACGCGCTGCGCCGCGCCGTGATCGCGGACGGCTGCTTATATTTGGCGGGGTGGATGAATATCGAAAAGTACCGTTTGGGCGAGGCCTTTATCCCCGACCTTTCAAGTTGCGAAACGTTAAGGATCGGAGTGTATCGGTAAGGAATGGGACGGGGAAGGGGAAGGGAGAATTTCGGTCGAGGGGGGGGCTTTGCGCGGTGCGCGGTGTGCGGTGCGCGGTGTGCGGTGCGTAGTATGCGGTGTGCG
>JAISFM010000102.1 GCA_031263605.1 Clostridiales bacterium
CAAATAGCATTGCTACCGGTCATCGTAAAGCGTCCATTGCTGTCAATCTCTATGTAAAAAGGCGCGTTTCGTGTTTTGTAGAGATTGCCGCGTCGCGCTTCGCGCTCCTCGCAATGACCCCGTAGCAACGCTATTTGTATATTTCCTTCGCGTTAAAACGTTTTCGGTCGCGGGCATGAAACGTAAAGCATAATAAAAATTATTTCTTGCGACAGCATCCGAACCTATTACTTATTACCTATTACTTATTACCTAATCTCTAACCGACACTTTTCAATTTTCAACTTTCATCTTTCAACTTTCATACCCGCCGACCGGCTTGCTTTACTAAAACCCGACCTCACTTCTCAATTCCCACTTCCCTTGTCCTTAACTTTCAACTTTCAACTTTGAAAAATTGTCGATAAATGTCGATAACCGGCGTCGGCCTTGTCGATATATAGTTGTTTTTCCCGCAATTTAGTAGTATACTATATATACTGTCCGTATGCGCCGTCCGTTGCGCGGGCTTCAAACGGTTTTCGCCGTTCGCCGCCCCGACGCGCCGCGCATAGGCCGCGGTACCCTTTCGGGCGATCCAACGATAATTACGATGGAACTTTTGTATGAAAAACAGTATAAAATCCCGAAAGTCGCGGCCTATGTCCGAACCTTATTAAAAACCGACAAAACGCACGCCGAACTCGAAACCCTTGCTAAACGGTTCTATTCGGGGTATAATAATTCCGACGGCGTTTACCGAACCTTGCTCGCGGCGTCGCGCAGGATGGACGCCCAAGTCCTGAAAGTCATGAAACAACGGACAAGCCTGTTGCATTAGAGTTGTTAAGCATATGGAGGAAAGGGCGGCCGCGACGCCGCCGCAAAATCGGGCCGGCGGTAAACCGCCGCCGGAAATTTCCCGAGCCCGATTTGCGCGCCGCCCTCATACGGAATGACCGAACAGATCGAAAGAATTAAGGAACTCTTTTCCACCCTGACGGGGTGGAATATCCTGTGGTGCGTCTTGCAGATTTTAACGCTGACGGTACTCTTTTTCCTTGCGCTGCGGTTTCTGAAAGTGCACCGCAACGCGGTCGCGCTGCCGTGGTGGCTCGCGGGGATTTTGCTCGTGTTCGGCGTCCTGTTCCTGTTCCAAAACGAATTGCCGGTTTTGTGGAAACTCGCCCTCGCGTTGTCGGGCGTCGTATTGGTCTATATCGTGGTGCTCTTTGCGGTCGAGTTCAGGCGCGCGACGGTCAAACTGGCGCACGGGCGCAAGGGCAAGGCTTTCTTTGCGGCAAAGTACGATTTGACCCACGACGAATTGCGCAACACGATCGCCGAAATCATTCGCGCCGTGCAGAACATGTCCAAAAAGAACGTAGGCGCGCTGATCGTGATCGCGCCCGTCCATATCCAATCGCAGATTTTGGAGAGCGGCATGGCGCTCAACGCGCTGGTGTCCGCGCCCTTGCTGGAAAGCATTTTCAATACCAAAGCCCCGATGCACGACGGCGCGGTCATCGTGCGCGCCAACGTGATTTTGGCGGCGGGCTGTTTCCTGCCGCTGTCGCAGAACACGGAACTGCCCAACGATTTGGGCACGCGCCACCGCGCCGCCCTCGGGGTCAGCGAGGCCAACGACGTTCTAAGCGTTATCGTATCCGAGCAGACGGGCATCATCAGCGTTTGCAAGAACGGCATTATTTCCCGCTATTACAACTCCGAGATGTTGGAGGAAGTTTTGGAACAGGCATACGGGCTGAAACTGATGACGGCCGATAAAAAGAATAAAAGGAAGAGGGCGCGTTGATATGGAAAAAGGTAAATTCAAACGGTTCATGCGTGTATTGGTTTGCGAGAATTGGGGTCTGAAAATATTCGCCCTGTTGTTCGCGGCGTTCGTGTGGCTGATGCTTTCGCTCGTGTGAGAGGGGGCGTTCGTTCGTTTGCCGGTAATAAAGGGAATAGGGAATAGTGGATAGGGAATAGTGATTAGTGGTTAGTGGTTAGTGTCGGATAGAGTACATTGCGCGCAAACCTGTCATTAGAGTTGCAGCGAAATGAATACGGGGTCATTGCGAGGAGCGCGGAAGCGCGCAACGTGGCAATCTCTACCGAACAGCGGAACGCTCCGCATTTTCCTCTCTCATTCCGATAAAAAATTCCCCTCCCTCGGAGGGGTGCCGCCGATAGGCGGCGGGGTGGTTGCATGGAAGGAATTAAGAATTTACAATTTACAATTGACAAATTTCGGATACAGAACATTGCGCGCAAACCTGTCATTAGAGTTGCAGCGGAATCAACTTGCGCGCGCCAATTTCTTTATCCGAAATTTGTCAATTGTAAATTGTAAATTGTCAACCACAACCTCCCGACCGACACTAATCACTAACCACAATAAATCTATGAGTACCTTCCAGAAAACAGCCCTGTTCGGCGGCGCGTTCGACCCCGTCCACAAGGGGCATACCGCTTTGGCCGCGTCCGTCGCGGAGGAATTTAATCTGTCCGAAGTCGTCGCGGTGCCCGCGGGCGGCCCGCCGTGGAAAACCGCGTCGGCGTCGGCGCAAGACCGTTTGGCCATGTGCCGCCTCGCTTTTCAATCCGTCCCGCATGTCACGGTTTCCGATTTTGAAATCGTTTCCCAACAAAAGCCCTCGTACACCTATAAAACCCTTGAACATTTTCATACGCTTTTGGGATACCCCCCTTTTTTCATCGTCGGCGCGGACGCCGTGCCGGGCATTTTGGACTGGAAGGAGCCGGAACAAATCGCGGCGCATTCCACGCTGATCGTCGCGGGGCGTATGCCCTACGACCACGCGTTGGAGGGCGCGATCGGAGAGTATCGGGATAAGACGGGGGGCAAGGTTTTGCTTTCCCGTGCCAAGGCCCCCGATATTTCGTCCACGGAAATCCGCATTTTACATTCCTTCGGCGAGGATTTGAGCGCGTACCTCGATCCGGCCGTTATCGAATACGTCGAAACGCGCGGCCTTTACATGCAATACGCCGCCGTCGCGCGGGCGATCAAAAATTTGGTGGACGGGGAGCGGTACCGCCATACGGCCTCTGTCGCGACGGTCGCCTATAAATTGGCGGGGCGGTACGGCGCGGACCCCGCCCGCGCGGTGCGCGCCGCGCTCTATCACGATTGCGCGAAACGGATTACCGCCGAGGAAGCGGCTCAAAAATTCGGTTTGGACGTGCCGCGCGAAATCTTTGCCCTGCACCCCAAGATCCGCCACGCGCCGATCGGCGCGCTCTACGCGCAAAAGTATTTTAACGAGACCGACGCGGACGTTTTAAACGCGATTCGCTGGCACACGACGGGGCGGCCCGATATGTCGCTCCTCGAAAAGATTATTTTCGTCGCCGACTACATCGACCCGCTGCGCGCCTACGACGACACGCCGCTCATGTACGAAACCGCTTTTCGGGATTTAGAAAAGGCCATGCAATGCAAGTACGCCGAAATCGAGGAACAGAAGAAAGTTGAAAAGTGCGGTCGGCGGCGGCCGTCGCCGGAATTGAGAATTGAGAATTGAGAAGTTCGGTCGAATTTCCGTAAAACAAGCCGGTCGGCGGGCAAGAGGGAGTGTGCAAACCGCATTGCTGCCGGTCATTGCGAGGAGCGCGAAGCGCGACGCGGCAATCTCTACAAAACACGAAACGCGCCTTTTTATATAGAGATTGACAGCAATGGACGCTTTACGCGTCCTCCGCGCAACAAGTCTAATGACCGGCAGCAACGCGGTTTGTACACTCCCCGGGCAAGAATGGAAATTGACAATGGCCAAATTTCGGTCGAGGTTCAGTAAGGCAGGTTTGTCGGCGGGTAAGAAAGTTGTTGTCGGGGAACTTTGCGCGGGGCGTTCCTCTGTTTGGTAGAGATTGCCGCGTCGCGCTTCGCGCTCCTCGCAATGACAAACGGGGCGTTCGCGCTCCTCGCAACAAATCTAATGACACACTTTCAATTTTATCGGTTGGGATTCTTCACTGCGTTCAGAATGACAGGACTTTTTGCGCAATGTCTCCCGACCGACACTAACCACTAATCACTAATCACTACCTGCTCTCCGCTACTCACTCTATCCGACACTTCTCAATTCTCCATTCTCAATTCTCACTTCCCTTAATCCGTGCTAACGCCCGTTCTTTTTGTTGCCAAAAAGCGCGGAATATGTTATACTTAAAATACCCCTTAAACTGAAAATACCTCTTAAACCGACAACACAGCGAAACTGCCGCGCGAGCGGGGTACCCCGCTCGATTTTTTCAAGGGTACCCTTGAAAAAAAGGGGAATTGTACGAACCCGGTTCCCGCCTATGCGCCGATACGGGTTCGGGATTCCGTCAAAAACCTGCCGAGGGAATGCGCATGAACACGGGACGCGGGAAACCGATCGAATATCTGTATAAAAAATCCCTTTACATATTCCCCGCCGGATCGAGGATTTTCGCGGACGGGGACAATTTGACCGTTCAAATTTCCGGCAAAAAGGCCGACATTTCCCAATACGCGGCGGGGGCGGGGCGGCGGCCCGCCGGCCTCCGGATCGGGCTGCCGGTCACGTGGGACGGCTCCCAACTGGCCAAAGAGTACAAAGCGGTTTCGGACTATCTGGAAAAGCACAGGGCGTTCGACTTCCTGCATTTTGAATACGCGACGGCGCACGACCTTGCGCTGTGCACTTTTTTCAGGCCGGCCGACCTGCGCCGAATCGGCGGGCTGATAGAGGACATCGGTCGGGAGATGCCCTACCTGCTCAACGTTTTCAAGCGGCCGCTGATTCATTTAAAGGAAACGGACATTGTGCAGCCGGTCGGCGCGGTGCGGCGCGTCAACTGCGGCACGGTGCGCCACCTCGCCGCGCACGCGGAGAACGTGGAAAGCGTCCGCGGCGGCGCGGTCATGCCGGCGCGGCTGCTGACGCGGGTGTACGAGGACGATTACGGCATTTACGAGAACGTCGTTTTCCGCGATCTGATCGATAAAGTATCGGCTTTTTTGCGGAAAAACATTCTGTACCTGACCGAGGCGTCGGACATGTTTTGGGAGCGCGCGGGCGTGGACGCCGTGAGCCGGCTGCGCCACCCGAAATACTATTTGGCCTTAGGGAAACTCTATTTGGGCTTTACGCAGGCGGACCCCTCGGCGGAGATCGCCGCCCTCTTGGAAAGGGCGAAACGGCAGTATTGGGAGATCGGCCGGTACAAGGGGCGCGGCGTGTACGCGAAGAACGCGAAAGCCAAGTCCGTCGCCGGCGCGGTGAAAAAAA
>JAISFM010000161.1 GCA_031263605.1 Clostridiales bacterium
GACGCTCTTCCGATCTGATCGGCTTGCCGCCGCAGGCGACTACGCGGGCGCGCAAGCCCGATTGGATTTGGGTCTGGAAAAATATCCCGCCAACTTCCAACTGTGGCTGAAAGCGTTCAAGGTAAGCCTTGCCGCCGCCGACTTCGAGCAGGCCTCCGAATTTTTCGCGATGGCCGAGAAACTCGCCGACAAAAAGGACGCCCCCCTCTTGACCGCAAACGAATTTCAGACCTTCGAGGCGGTCGCTTTCTTCGCTTCCTTTGAAAAGATCGTACAGGCGCAGCGCGAGGCACAAAACGCCGAGAAAGAGTTGCGCCGGCAAAAGGAACTGCAAAAACAGCAACTCGAAGACGAAGAGGATGAAGAAGACGAGGAAGAGGAAGCCTCCGACGACGGCGAGGAGGACGACGACGACGAGAGCGGCGGCGCAAAGCCCGAATTTATCATCAACTATTATATGTGCCGCCCCGAACAGCCCAAGGAAAACGACCGCGTGATCGTTTATTTCGGCAACAGAAAGGAAATCACGGTTTTAAAGCCCCCCGCCCCCTACAATTTTTACACGTTTTTGGTCATCAACCGCCTCTCGCCCTACGAGATGACGGTCAAATACAACGAATTCGACAGCGACGCGCCCTTTAAAAACAGTTATTTCCGCGCGCCCTTGATTATGCCCGCCGCCTTGAAAGTCCCTCTGCCCGAGGACGGCGGCGCGGCCGTCCCCGCCGACAAGTACGCGGGATTGAACCGCGTCAAAATGGCCGAGTTCGCCGAGGGGATCACCGAAATCGGCGACGGCGCGTTCATGAATTGCGCTTCGTTAGAGGAAGTCAAATTCCCCTCCACCCTAAAAAAGATCGGCGCGCGGGCGTTTGAAAACTGCCCCGCGTTGAAATCCTTGAATTTGCCGGACGAGTTGGCCGAAATCGGCGCGCGGGCGTTCAAGAATTGCAAGGAACTGCTTTCGGCGCGTCTGCCCGACGGCTTGGCCGAACTGCCCGACGCCGTGTTTTCGGGTTGCGTCAAATTGAATTTGAAACAGTTGCCCCCCGCCTTGACCGCAATCGGCGCGGAAGCGTTTTTGGGGTGCGCGGCGATTGTAAAGGCCGTTTTGCCCGAAACGTTAACCTCGGTCGGCGACAAGGCGTTTTCGGGCTGCAACAGTTTCAGTTTCTCGGCGATTCCGGCCGGCATTCAGAAAATCGGCGCGTATGCGTTCGAGGGCACGATGCTGGAAAAAGCCAACCTGATCGGCAAGTCGCCCTATGTCCCGATCAAGCCCCCGGCGGGCCCTTGCGACACGTTCGGCGTCAAAGTCAAGAACTTCGGGGTGATGACCGGCCGCGCTTGTCAGGCGGGCTGGGTCGCCGCCGTGCGCTTGCTCAATTCAAAAAAGAGCATCCGCTATGAAAAGCGCGAGCAGGAATTCGCCTTGGTGGAGAACGCCGAAATCGGCGACGGCGCGTTCTCGAACTGCAAATATTTAAAGGAAATCCATTTGGGCAAAATCCAAAAATTGGGCGCGAACGTTTTCGCCAACTCGGCGGTCAGAATCTACGTCGAACTCCCCGACCCCCTATTGCCCGCCGGTTGGGACGCGTCCTGGAACGGCGACAACTTCGGCGGTAAAATGTCCTACTATAAAAAGAAAGGCCAAGGCTTGTCTTATAAATTGACGAAGTAGGCCTATGGCCGACACTATTTAATACAGCGCGTCTTTGAATAGCCTCAAAAAACGGGGTACCCCGTTTTTTCATGTCCCTTAGGGACATGAGCCGACAAACACAGTACCGTACCGCTTACAGGAGTTGCCAAATATGAAATCCTTAAAAAGACTTTTGCTTCTTGCTTTGGCCGTCGCGCTGGCGGCCGCGTTCGCGTCCTGCGCCGCCAAACCCGCAACCTACACGGTTACATACGAGTTGAACGGCGGCGTCAACCACCCCGACAATCCGGCGACGTACACGTCCGAGTCGGGGGCTATCACATTGAAAGACCCATCGCGGAACGGTTATACCTTTAACGGCTGGTCGCCCGACGGCGGGGTCATTCCGGCGGGCAGTACGGGCGATAAGGTCTTTACGGCGAATTGGACGGGAAACGCCGCCAACCCCCTAACCTATACGATTACATACGTGTTGGACGGCGGCGTCAACCACCCCGACAATCCGGCGACGTACACGTCCGAATCCGGGGCTATTTCCTTGAAAGACCCCTCGCGGGACGGCTATACCTTTGACGGTTGGACGCCCGACGGCGGCGTTATCCCGACGGGCAGTACGGGCGCTAAAACCTTTACCGCAAATTGGACGGAAAACTCCTCCCAATCCGGAACCAATACGATCACGTACGATTTTCAAGACGGAACCGGCGCGCGGGAAACGCGGACCGTCACCGCCGGCGCGCCTTATACCCTAATCGACGGCCCCGTTTACGCCCCGTACACTTTCGGCGGCTGGTACCCCGAAATCGGCGGCGGCGGGACGGAAAAGAAATCCGGTACGTCGTACAACGCGGGCAATATAACGCTGTACGCTTATTGGAAAGGAACCGATAGGGTCTATTACGAAAACGTTCCGGATGTTGTCGGCGAGGCTCAGGTTAAAGGCCTCTCGCAACCTGCTACCTTGTCCCCGGGGACGCTCGTCATACAGCCGTACTATAACGGCAAGCCCGTGACCCGAATCGGCAACAGCGCGTTTATCGCTTCATCGGAGATTCAGAAGATTACCGACGTGTTGTTCCCGGACAGTATGCGGATAATCGGATCGAGGGCGTTCGAG